>NZ_WJSQ01000001.1 GCF_009720245.1 Sphingomonas segetis
CTGCGGCGGCAGCTGGGCCTCCGGGCGGCCCCCGACACTCGCGCGCTCGAGATAGGCGCGCTGCATCTTGCGGTGCGCCTCGGCCACGCCGGGATCGGCGGAACTCAGCGCCAGCTCCTGCTCCTCGGCGGCGCGGCGGGCGAAATAGATGCGGTCGTCGTCTGCCATGGCGCGCCTCCTGCAGGGAACGTCGACAGTAGCAGAACAGCCGCGAAAAGTCTTGCGCCTCAGGCCTGCCGGGCAGTCGCCACGGCCGTGGCCCGCGCGATCGCCTCGACCAGCGCGCGCCGCGCTTCGTCGGCATCTCCCCAGCGGCCGACGCGCACCCACTTGTCCGGCTCCAGGTCCTTGTAGTGGGTAAAGAAGTGCTGGATCTGCTTCATCACGATCTCGGGCAGATCCTCGTGCCCGGCGACCTCGGAATAATAAGGGAAGGTCGAATCGACCGGGACGGCGATCAACTTCTCGTCCCCGCCGTGCTCGTCCTCGAGGAACAGCACACCGATCGGGCGCGCCCGGACGACCGAGCCGGGAATGAACGGCGAACGCGCGACCACCAGCGCGTCGATCGGGTCGCCGTCGGGCGAGAGGGTGTGGGGGACGAAGCCGTAGTTGGCAGGGTAGCGCATCGGCGTGTGGAGGATGCGGTCGACGAACAGGGCGCCGGATTTCTTGTCGAACTCATATTTCACGGGCTCGCCGCCGACCGGCACTTCGATGATGACGTTGATCGTGTTCGGCGGGTCGTCGCCGATCGGGATGAGGTCGATGTTCATGGGCTTGTTCTCAGGGCAGCTGGCCGCCGCTCCTAAACAGCGCCAGGCCAATGAACAATGCCGCGACGCCTGCCGCCGCGCTGCCCACGACATAGACGGCCGCCATTCCGTAGCTGTGGCGCTCGACCAGCACCGCCGCGTCGAGCGAGAAGGTGGAGAAGGTCGTGAAGCCGCCGAGGATGCCGGT
The DNA here is from genome assembly GCF_009720245.1 of Sphingomonas segetis. Taxonomy (GTDB): domain Bacteria; phylum Pseudomonadota; class Alphaproteobacteria; order Sphingomonadales; family Sphingomonadaceae; genus Sphingomicrobium; species Sphingomicrobium segetis. The sequence continues at coordinate 964 of NZ_WJSQ01000001.1, forward strand.
CGTGAGGAACAGCCGCAGGTGCTGAGGCACGCCGGCGCGATAGGCGAAGTAGCCGGCAAGCAGCCCCATCGCGAACGAGCCGGCGACGTTGACGATGAAGGTGCCGGACGGGAATCCGGGGCCGAACAGCTTCGCCGCGCCGATGTTGACGCCGTGGCGCATGGCTCCGCCGATGCCGGCGCCGAGAAATACGATCAAATACAGCATAGACCTCCACCTGCAGCACGAGTGCGCCCGCAGGAGTCATCGGCCGGTCGGCGGTTAAAAGGGAGACCCCATTCCCTGCGGTCAGGTTAGCAGGCGAATGGTTACGGGCAAGCTACCTGGCGCAGGTTGGGATGATTTGCCGAACCTTGGTGCAGCTTCGCCACGTCCGGAGCGCCCCGCAACCAAGAAATGGCAGTTTCCCGGGCTTGGCACGCTTCATGAATAGAGTTGAGCAGGAGCCGCGAGGCGACTGAAAAAGGGACCAATCAACATGTCTGCATCATCCGCAAAGCGCACCATAATCGCCATTTCCGCTGCACTCACGCTGAGCGCCGCGACAATCGGCGCGACCGTCAGCCCTGCGCTGGCCGGCACTATCCAGTTCGCGAGTGTCGCACGTGGATAAGTTGGAAGCAGAGATGCCGACCGATCTTCTCGCGAGCTTGCTGATGGAGCGGGCCAGCGTCCCCTCGCCGGCTCGCAAAGCGGACGGCCTGCCGGCGAAGATCCATGCGGTGATGGTGCTGACCGCCCTGTCGACCTTCGGGACGCTGGTTATGGGTTACCAGTTGCTTTTTTCTCATCAGTTGTTCGCATGACCGCGCCCGTCGCCGCGCCGAACCGCAAGCCGGAGCGGTATTCGACTGCCCACAAAGGGATCGCGATGTCGAAGTCGCTGAACAGACTTGCAGCCAACCCGTGGGCACTATCGTGCGCCAGCTTCCTGCTGACGGCGATCCTCATCCGGTCGGATTGGATCAATCTCTTCTGAGCGAAGAGCGAGCTCGATCTGCCAGGGTCTGAAATGGGTGGGACGCCGACGTCTGAATTCAGCTCACCTCCGACCGAACAGTTTCTCGATTTCGCCGTGGCCGAGTTTCACCCAGGTCGGGCGGCCGTGGTTGCATTGGCCCGAGCGCGGGGTGATTTCCATTTCGCGCAGGAGGGCGTTCATTTCGGCGACCGAAAGGACCCGGCCGGCGCGGACCGAGCCGTGGCAGGCGATGGTCGCGGCGACGAGGTCGAGCTTGTCGCGAAGGCTGAGCGGGCCACCGAGGTCGGCGATCTCGCCGGCGAGGTCGGCGAGCAGGCCGGCAATGTCGGTTTTCCCGAGCGCAGCGGGCACCGAGCGAACCAGCATCGAGCTGGGTCCGAACCGCTCGGCCTCCAGGCCAAGCTCGGCGAGGTCGGCGGCGGCGCCCTCGAGACGGTCGCAATCGGGCTCTTCCAGCTCCACAACCTCGGGAATGAGGAGCGCCTGGCGAGCGACGGTCCCGCCGTCACGCGCCGAGCGCATGCGCTCGAGCACCAGCCGCTCGTGCGCGGCGTGCTGGTCGACGATCACGAGGCCGTCCTCGGCCTCGGCGACGATGTAGGTTGCGGCGACCTGGCCTCGGGCGACGCCGAGCGGGAATCTCGGGACGGGTTCGTCCGCAGCCTCGGCACGCGCGGCGGGGGGTTGGGTGAAAAGGCGGTGGTCTTCGGCCACGCCCGTCATTCCCGCGAACGCGGGAACCCAGTTTTCTTGTTTGGCTGGGTCCCCGCCTTCGCGGGGATGACGATTGAGGGCGGCATCGTAAATCGCGCCCGTCGTCCACATCACCGGAGCGGCGGCCTGCTCGCGGGCGGCGCTGCGTCCGCTCTCCTCGTCGAGCGCGTGGCGGAGACCGCCGACGATCAGCCCGCGCACCGCCGAAGGATCGCGGAAGCGGACCTCGGTCTTGGCCGGGTGGACGTTGACGTCGACCTCCTCGAGCGGGACCTCGAGGAACAAGGCCGCGATCGGGTGGCGGTCGCGGGCGATGAGGTCGCGGTAGGCGCCGCGCAACGCGCCGACCAGCAGTCGGTCCTTCACCGGCCGCGAGTTGACGAACAGGAACTGCCGGTCGGCGACGCCGCGGTTGAAAGTCGGAAGGCTGATCACACCCGTCAGCCGCATCCCCTCGCGGGCGCAATCGATGCCGATGCCGTGCCGCTCGAGCTCGTGCGTCAGGATCTCGGCAACGCGCGCCGGCGGCTCGGCGGGCGCGAGCGTAAGGATCCTCCGGCCGTCATGGTCGAGCGTGAAGCCGGCGTCGCTCCGCGCCATCGCCAGCCGCTTCACCGTATCGAGACAGGCGGCGTATTCGGCGCGTGGGCTGCGCAGGAACTTGCGGCGCGCCGGGACCTTGTCGAACAGCCCCTGGACCCGCACCCGCGTCCCCGGCGGGAGCGCAGCGGGCTCCTCTCCTGACGCCTGCCCGTGGTCGATCTCGATCCGCCACCCGTCCGAACCACGCGCGCGGCTCTCCAGAGTCAGACGCGACACGCTCGCGATCGACGGCAGCGCCTCGCCTCGGAAGCCGAAGCTCGTCACGCGGTCGATCGCGTCACCCGGGAGCTTCGAGGTCGCATGGCGCTCGAGCGCGAGGCGCATTTCGTCGGGCGCCATGCCGCGGCCGTCGTCGGCCACTTCGATCTGCTCGAGCCCGCCGGCATGGAGCCGGACCGCGACCTGATTCGCCCCGGCGTCGAGTGAATTTTCCACCAGCTCCTTGAGCGCGCTCGCCGGGCGCTCGACGACCTCGCCCGCGGCGATACGATTGATGAGCTCGGCAGGCAGCCTTCTTATTGACATGTTAACCATTCCTAGCTCATTCCGAGGCCGCCGGCGAAGCACTGATTTTTCGGAAAAAATTCAGAGCGCATTCAATGGGAAGTATTCAATTCGGGGTTAAGCGGCGGGAGCTGTTTTCCGCGGCTTGAGGGACTCTAGGCGAGACGGGGTAGGAATGTTCTGGAATCGTTGGTTCAAGTGGATGTCGCACGACATGGCGATCGATCTCGGAACCGCCAATACGCTCGTATATGTCCGCGGCCGCGGGATCGTCCTCAACGAGCCGTCGGTCGTCGCCATCGAGACGATCAACGGGGTCAAGAAGGTCAAGGCGGTCGGTGAGGACGCCAAGCTGATGATGGGCAAGACGCCCGACCAAATCGAGGCGATTCGCCCGCTGCGCGACGGCGTCATCGCGGACATCGACGTCGCCGAGCAGATGATCAAGCACTTCATCCACAAGGTGCACGGCGGCAAGATGCGCGCCTGGCGCTTTCCGGAAATCGTGATTTGCGTCCCCAGCGGATCCACGTCAGTCGAAAGGCGGGCGATCCGCGACGCCGCCTCGAACGCCGGCGCCAGCGCCGTCTTCCTTATCGAGGAGCCGATGGCCGCAGCGATCGGCGCCGACATGCCGGTGACCGCGCCGATCGGCTCAATGGTGGTCGACATCGGCGGCGGCACCACCGAGGTCGCCGTCCTCTCCCTGCGCGGCCTCGCGTACACCACGTCGGTGCGCGTCGGCGGCGACAAGATGGACGAGGCGATCAGCTCCTACGTCCGGCGCAACCACAACCTCCTGATCGGCGAAGCCACGGCCGAGCGGATCAAGAAGGAGGTCGGGATCGCCAAGCCGCCGGTCGACGGGATTGGCAAGACGGTCCACATCAAGGGCCGCGACCTCGTCAACGGCGTGCCCAAGGAAATCTCGATCAACCAGGGCCAGATCGCCGAAGCACTGTCGGAGCCCGTCGGGACGATCGTCGAGGGCGTGCGAATCGCGCTCGAGAACACCGCTCCGGAGCTCGCCGCGGACATCTGCGACCAAGGCATCGTCCTCACCGGCGGCGGCGCCCTCCTCCAGGGCCTCGACGAAGTGCTTCGCGACGAGACCGGCCTTCCCGTCACCGTCGCCGACGACCCGCTGACCTGCGTCGCGCTCGGCACCGGCCGCGCGCTGGAGGAAGAGCAGTTCCGCGGCGTGCTGCAGACCGCATAGCGGAGGGCTGAGCGGTGGCGACCGCGCGCCCCGGCTGGTCGCGTCGAGCCCAGTACGGGCTGTTCTTCAGCTTCCTGGCGGTGATCGCCGGGATCGTGATCGGCCTCATCCTTCTGGCGGTTTCGCTGATCGCGCCCAAGACGTTCGACGGGCTGCGCGGCGTCGCGCTCGACGTCACCGGGCCGGTCGCCACCGCGCTTCATGAAGTCAGCGTCACGGCGCAGGGCCTCGTCACCGGCGCCGACGATTACTGGGACGCCGCCCGCCAGAACGGCGAGCTCAAGCGCGAGCGCAAGGCTATGCTTCAGCGGATGGTGGAGGCCAAGGCCATCCACCAGGAGAACCTCCAGCTAAAGGCCGCGCTGCAGCTGCGCCAGCGCGTCCGCGACACCGTCGCGACCGGGCGGATCGTCGGCTCCTCGTTCAACAGCCCGCGTCGGTTCGCGATCCTTTCGGCCGGATCGAGGGACGGAGTCGGAGAAGGCATGCCGGTGCGTTCGGCCAGCGGGCTCGTCGGGCGGATCGTCGATGTGGGCGACTTCGCCTCGCGCGTGCTCCTCGTCTCCGACCGGACGAGCATCGTCCCCGCCCGCCTGCTCCGCAACGGGATCCCGGTGATCGTGCAGGGGCGCGGCGACGGCACGGTCGAGATCCGCCCGCTCGAGGTCGGACGCAATCCGTTCCGGCCCGGCGACATCATCATCACATCAGGGACCGGCGGCCTCTACCCGCCGTTGGTGCCCGTCGCCCGCGTGGTCACGCTGAAGGACGACGGCGGGATCGCGCTTCCGCTGTCCGATCCGGCGACCACCAGCTTTGCCATCGTCGAACCGGCATTCGAGCCGACCGCGATCGCCGCCGAGGCCGAGCCCGCGGCCGATACGGCGCCCTGATGGTCCGCGCGGCGCTTTCCTCGCCCAAGAGGTTTGGCCATGCGCCGCGCCCGCTGGCGCTGTTCGTGCCCGCCGCGACGGTGATTGCAGCCTCGCTCCTGTCGGCGCTCCCGATCGTCTCGACGAGCGGCTGGTTCCCCGATTTCGGCTATCTCGCGCTGATTAGCTGGCGGCTCCTCCGGGCCGACCCGTGGCCCGCCTGGTGGGCGGCTCCGCTGGGGTTCGTCAACGACCTGTTCACGGGATATCCGATAGGCTTTTCAATAGCTTTGTGGAGTGCCACGATGCTGGCGCTCGATCTCGTCGACCGCCGCACCTTGTGGCGCGACTATTGGATCGAATGGATGGTTGCGGCGGTGCTGATCGCGCTCAACGAGTGGCTTCACTGGCGCGTGGCGCGGCTGATCGGCGCAGATATCCCCTTCTCGATGATGCTCCCGCAGCTGCTGATCTCGGTCTGCGCCTTCCCCTTGAGCGCCTGGGCCGTTTCGCGCGTCGACCGCTGGAGGCTCGGCCGATGAAGCCGATCCGGATCACCAGCACGCACCAGTCGATCACCTTTTCCCGCCGCATGATCGTGCTCGGCGGGGCGCAGGTCGCGGTCGGCGGATTGCTCATCGGCCGGCTCGGCTGGCTCGCCGTCGCGCAGAACGAGAAATACCAGCTGCTGAGCGAGAGCAACCGCGTCCAGCTGATCCCCGTACCGCCGCGGCGCGGCTGGATGATCGACCGCTACGGCAAGCCGATCGCGATCAACCGGGCCAGCTTCCGCGTCGACATCATTCCGCAGCAGCTCGACAAGGGACGCGATATCGTTCCGGAGCTCGCCCGCCTGCTCCAGCTCGATGAGGAGGAAGTCGCCCGGATCAGGACCGAGCTTGCCGAATCACGGGGCTTCCAGCCGGTCCAGGTCGGCGAGAATGTCACCTATGAGCAATATGCCGGCGTAACCGTCCGTCTTCCCGATCTACCGGGCGTCCAGGCGACGCGAGGCTATTCGCGTTACTATCCGGACGGCCCGGCCGTCGCTCACCTCGTCGGCTATGTCGGCAGCGCCAATGCCAAGGAATATGAGGCCGAGGACAAGAACCCGCTCCTCATCATCCCCGGCTTCAAGATCGGCAAGCAGGGTCTGGAAAAAACGCTCGAGCCCTATCTCCGCGGGACCCCCGGCGGCCAGCGCGTCGAGGTGACCGCCCGTGGCAGACTGGTCAAGGAGCTCGACCCCAAGCCCGACCGGAGCGGCGAAACCGTCCAGCTGACGATCGACGAAGGGCTGCAGCAATATGCCGCCCGCCGCATGGGCGATCAGTCGGGCGCCCTCGTTGCGGTCGATGTGACGAGCGGCGACGTGCTCGCCTATGTGTCGATGCCCGCCTTCGACCCCAACAGCTTCAGCGAGGGCATCGGCCGGACGGAATGGAAGATGCTGTCCGAGGACGATCACCTCCCGCTCCTCAACAAGGTGGCGCAGGGGCTCTACCCGTCAGGATCGACGATCAAGCCGGCTATGGCGCTCGCATTCCTCAAGCAGGGGGTCGATCCCAAGCGGCGCGTGAACTGCCCGGGCGGCTACCAGATCGGGAACCGCTATTTCCGGTGCGACGCGGTCCACGGGCCGATGGACATGCATTCTGCGGTGGAGCGCAGCTGCAACACCTATTTCTGGGCCACGGGCCTGATCACCGACCCCCAGGCGACGACCGACATGGTCAATTACCTCGGCTACGGCGAGGAATTCGACCTGCCCATCCCGACCCAGCGCTACGGCACTATGCCAAGCCCGGAATGGCTGGAAAAGAAATACCACCGCAAATGGCAGGGGTACGATACTGCCAATACGTCGATCGGCCAGGGATATGTGCTCATCAACCCGATACAGCTGGCGGTCATGCCGGGACGGCTGGCATCCGGAAAGCTGATTCAGCCGCGGCTGCTGATGGGCAAGCCGCGAAAACCAATCCCGGCGCTCGACGTCGATCCGGAGCATCTGGAATTCGTGCGCAAGGCGATGGGGTCGGTCGTCAACGATCATGGCACCGCGGTGGGTTCGAAGCTGCCGCTCGACGGCATCCTGATGGCCGGCAAGACCGGAACCGCCCAGGTCTTCCGCCTTGGCGAGCGCGGCCACCAGTCGAATTGGGCATTGCGCGACCACGCGCTGTTCATCGCCTTCGCACCGGTCGACAAGCCGCGCTATGCCATCGGGTGCATCATCGAGCATGGCGGGTTCGGAGCTTCCGCAGCGGCGCCGATCGTTCGCGATTCGATGACCTATCTGTTCGACAAGCAGAAGGCCTTCGCGGCGCTCGCTCCGCTGGAGGAGCAATGGGGCGGGACGCTGGCTGAGCGCAACGCTCGCCAGCTCGCCGATTTCAAGTCAGCCTCGCGCGCCACGCAGGCATGATCACCTCGGCGATCATCCCGCGGCCGCTGGCGCGGCTGCCGTGGCGCTTGATCTTCCTCGTCGCCTCGATCGCCTCGTTTGGGCTCATCGTGCTCTATTCGGCCGCCGGCGGATCGGTGCAGCCCTGGGCGATCAAGCAGGGTGTCGTCTTCCTGTTCTTCCTCGGCGTCGCGGTCGGCATGTCGTGGATGAGCGAGGCGACCATCAAGTCGCTCGCCTTTCCGGTTTACGGCGTCACCCTGGTCATGCTCATCGGCGTCGAGGCGCTCGGCTTCGTCAGCAAGGGCGCGCAGCGCTGGCTCGACCTCGGGCCCGTCCGCCTGCAGCCGTCGGAATTCATGAAGCCGGCGATCGTGCTGACGCTGGCGCGCTTCTACGAGCTCGTGCCCGCCGCCGAGATCCGCAAGTGGCGCGCGATCTGGCCGGCCGCGGTGCTGCTCGGAGTCCCCGCCTTCCTGATCCTCGTCCAGCCCGACCTCGGCACCTGCATCATGGTCGTCCTGTGCGGCGTGACCGTGATGTTCCTTGCCGGACTGCCATGGTGGGTGTTCGCGGCGCCCGCGGGCATGATCGCGGTCGCGGCGCCGATCGCCTACCAGTTCATGCACGGCTACCAGAAGAAGCGCATCGACACTTTCCTCAATCCCGAAAGCGACCCGCTCGGCGCCGGCTATCACATCGCCCAGTCGAAGATCGCGATCGGCTCGGGGGGGATCTGGGGCAAGGGCTTCCTCCACGGCAGCCAGAGCCACCTCGACTATCTGCCCGAGGGGCATACCGACTTCGTCTTCGCGACCATGGCGGAGGAATGGGGGTTCGCCGGCGGCGTCCTGCTGATCGCGGCTTTCGGGTTGGTGATCCGCTGGGGGATGAAGGTCAGCGCCAATTCGCGCACCCGCTTCGGCCAGCTCGCCGCGGCAGGGCTGTCGGCGACGATCTTCTTCTACGTGTCGATCAATCTCATGATGGTCATGGGCCTGGCGCCGGTGGTCGGCGTGCCGCTGCCGCTGGTCAGCTTCGGCGGCTCGGCGGTGATGACGGTGATGCTGTGCCTCGGGCTGCTGATGGCGCTGGAACGGCAGCAGCGCACCCGCTCAGGCCTGGCCGGATAGTCTTGAAGCCGGGCGGTTGCGCCCCATTTAAGCGCATGCTACCGGCGCCGCCGCTCAAGGCGCGAATGGAGCCGCCGGAGCTTCCGCCTGACGGCAGTGGACGCATAGCTCAGTTGGTAGAGCAGCTGACTCTTAATCAGCGGGTCCTAGGTTCGAGCCCTAGTGCGTCCACCATTTTTTCTCTCGTGTTATCAGTAATTTGTGGTTTCGATGCCGTAACCATTCCCTACGTTTTGCCGTGCCTTGGGCTTCCTTTCATCTGAACGTAGGGGAAAACGTAGGGCGATTATTCGACGAGCAGAGTCGGTCCAGCGGTGAAGCGGCACTAGCCCCGCTGATGCCGTCAATCACACAGTCAGCGGGTCTAAGCATCACACCCCAGCAAGTATTGGGGAGAGCACTGGTCGAGGCGACCCCCCGGTGTTGCCTAAACATCCCGATCCGCACATCCTATCGCTGCTCGGTCGTGAAGGTGCGTTCGTGGGGGGCAGCGATGTCTAGCGCTGATGTTGATGTGGCCGATGCAGCGGAGAAGAACGACCGGGACATTCCGCCGCTACAAATGCCGAAGAAGCAGGAACTCTGCACCGTTCAGCTTCGCAGATTTCTCAAACGGCATTTCAAGGTTTTCGATTTTTTCTTTTTCGGCCTGCACCTTGCGTCCAAGTCCGATGAAGCGCGGGCAAGGGCAGTCAAGGCGTTGGCGTCCGTCGATCCAGAACGGTATGCCGCCGATCTGAAGGCCATCGAAGAGGAGCCGTCCCCTACTCAGAAGAAACTCAACGAATTCGGTGACCTGCAAGGCGAAAACATTGTCATCCGAACGGTAGACAATTTCCTCAGCTATCTCTCCGAAATCATCCAGCAAGCGATCATCAAGCGTCCCGAGATTTTGCGCTCCGAGGAGACGATTAAGGTCGAAGATGTTCTAAGATTTTCTCGCTACTCCGACTTGATTGCATATCTCGTCGAGAGAAAGGTCAATGACCTAAGCTATTCGAACATAAAGGACGTTGAGCGGTTCGTTCGCAAGCGAACCGGCCTTCAAATGTTTGAGAACGATGAAGAGCGAACGCTGCTGATATTGGCTATCGAGATACGGAATATCTACACGCACAACCGGAGGGTGGTTTCCGAAACGACGCTGCGCAAACTGCATGGCCTAAAATATGATTGGAAGCTTGAGAAGGGTAAGCACTTCGGGACGGGATACGATGAAATCGTCGTCCTTTCGAACAACCTGATCTTGGTCGCCCGTCGGCTCGATGAGTCATTCTCGAAGAAGTTCGGCATTCGGAGAAAGCGATACGGATCATACGATAAGTCGACGAAACGGCGTTGAACTATAGGGATCACGATTATGGGGGTTCTGAGAAAGGCTTGGTCTGGGATCAGCCATGCTTTCACTCTGCAATCGTTGCTGCTGCTTCTGTTCCCAACGGGCATCGTCGTTGGGTTGGCCCTATGGCTGTCAACGCTCACTGCGATTGTGCGATTGTTTGCGCCGCTGTCCTACCTTCTGGTTGCGTTGCTCGCGATCATATTGGCGCTCGCCGTCGCCGTCGCACTCGTCAGTGTGGCCAAGCAACTGGGCTGGAAGCCGAACAGGCGACCGACACGGGCGAAGCTGCCGACCAGAGACGCGCCACTGCCGGATGTGGCGATGTATGTGGCACGGCAGTCTGCCTGGGGCATAGCAAACGTGGTCGGCAACACGCCCATGCAGATCATCCATAACGAACTGATGGATCGCATCTGCGAAGAAGAGTTGACGGTTTGGGGGCGGATTGGGCAGATGGCGATCGACCGGATTAGCACGCACGATTTGCAGATTTCCCAGATGCATGCCGGTAACGGCACAATCACCCGAGGGGGTGAGTGGGGTGTCACCGTGTTCACCGATGTCCAGCTGAACTGGAAGCAGGTTCGACGGACGTGGCCGAAGCCGTCTCGGTGGGATCGGCTCTTGACCGCCTTGAACGTAGGACCCGCGAAGAAAACGTAGGGAAAAACGTAGGGAATTGCCATCTTTCCAGTCCCCTTAGGGCCCTTTATGTCCCTTCTCGCAATGCCAAATTATCCGCAGAAATCTCAGAAAACTGCTGATTTTTCTCCGATGGACAGGAAACTCTTAATCAGCGGGTCCTAGGTTCGAGCCCTAGTGCGTCCACCATTTTTTTCAGATACTTGGCGAAAGTCTGAAACGTGATCGTGGGGCCGAAGCAAGCACCACGGAAGCACGGAATATCGGTTTCGCACGGCCTGCATTGATTCGTGCGGAGCGGAAGCCTTGGAAAGCTCACAACGGTCACTCATGACCAAAGCGTGAAAATGTCATGGGTACACCAGCGGGCAAATGTCTGCCTGCGTGAACCTTACCGGCAAGAACTCATTTTCTGAGGAATTCGTCGGGCCATTCCGTATCAGCATAGCTTATGATCAGCTTCGATGAGGCGATTGAGCTCGTCGACGTCCTGGATTTCTAGGTGATCCGCTTCTCTGCCTCGGCGAGATCGTCCGCGGAATTGATGTTGAAGAAGGGATCCTTCTGACCGGCGGCCCATTCGACCTCGATCGCGCCGACCAGCGCCGAAAAGCCCTTCAGCGACCGGCCTCCGCTCAAAACATAATCATCGACTTTCTCGAGCGTCGACGCGCGCCACAAGCCGCACACCGGATGCGCATGCCCGCCGCTGCTCGCGATCGCGCAGCCGAAGTCCTCGATTGCGGCACGGAGACGGTCGAGCAGGTCGGGCGGCAGGAACGGCATGTCGGCGGGGATGGTGAGCAGGAAAGGATAGCCTTTGGTGCGGACAAACTTCAGGCCCGCTGCGAGTCCACCAAACGGCCCTTCGACGGCGTCGTCCTGGACAATCTCGGCATTCACCGATGGGGCCTGCGCGAAATCGCGGACCGCAACCGCAACGACGTTCGACCAGCATTGAGCGCGATCGAGTGCCCAGTTGATGAGCCGCCTTTTCCCGAGCTGGCGCAGCGGCTTTGCGCCGCCGATGCGCCGCCCCTCGCCGCCAGCGAGTATAACCACCGCAACGTCCGTCACGTGAACAGCAACTTCGCGCCGGCCACCGCCAACACCGCTCCAAGCGTCCTCAGCAGCCATGGGCGGGGCAGCCGCTCGACGCCGAGCCAGGTTCCGAGCAGCGCGCCGGTGAAAACCGACCCCAGGAATATCGGGAGCTCATGCGGCAGGCGACCGACCGACGCCGCGTTTCCCGCGAGACCGGCCGCCGAATTGAGTAAGATGAACGCGGCTACCACGCCGGAGGTGCGCCTCGGTTCTTCCCAGGCGTTGAGAATGACAAGGGGACTGAGGAAGATTCCGCCGCCGGTTCCAGTCAGCCCCGCCAACAAGCCGAGGACTCCCCCGGCAGGTAATGTGACCCAGTAGGACGGCGCGCGAACTTCGCGCTCGGCAAGGAACTTCGGCTGCCACAGGAGCCGCAGCGAGCCCAGCCAGAGCAAGATTCCGATCAGCGGTTTATAATAGATTGCTGGCAAGTGGATTCCGCCACCGACGAACGCGGCCGGAAAGGCGGTCAGCGCGAAAGCTCCCAGCAGCTTCCAGTTGGTCAGCCCCCGGGTCCAGTACCGCCACGTGCCGAAGCCGGCGACGAGCAGATTCAGCGCCAGCGCCGTCGGCTTCATCGTCTCCGGCGCGACCGAGAACAGCGCCATCGCGGCGATATAGGCCGACGCGCCGCCGTGGCCGACGGACGAGTAAAGCGTCGCGCCAAGTGCAAACAGCAGCGCCAATGCAAGAACTGTGGTCGAGTCCATGGCCGGTTCTAATGCGTTTGTTCCGTCGACGGAAAATGCTCGACGGTCAGGCCCCGGATGCAGCCAGTAGCTCGAGACGCCGAAGCTCGAGGATCTCGATCTGGTGGACCGAGCAGAGACGGATCAGGTGATCCCGCCGGAAGCTGGACAGGACCCGGCTCACCGTTTCCTTTGTCAGGCCGAGATAGTCGGCGATATCAGACCGGCTCATCGGCAACTGCACCATGGTGCCGACCGAGTCCGAAGTGCCGGCGGCCCGCCCGGCGAGGACGATGAGGAAGGTCGCGAGCCGCTCGATCGCCGTCTTACGCCCGAGAAGCATCATCTGCTGATGCGCCGAAGCGAGCTCGTGCGCGGCCATTCGATAGAGCTCACGCTCCATTGGCGAATGATCCTCGACGAAGCCGTCGAAACGGGTTCTTGGGAACCAGCACAATTGGGATGCCTCGACCGCCTCGGCGCTGAACACATGCTCGTCGTCCATGCTGATTCCCAGGAAATCTCCGGGGGAGACGAAACCGGCGACGTGACACCGGCCATCGGCGAGCAGGTTGTAAAGCTTCAGCGTGCCCGTGGTCAGGGTAAACACGCGCGAGACGGGATCGCCCTCGTGGAACAGCACCTGGCCGGAGCTGAGCCTGACCGTCCTTCCAAGACTCTTGAAACTGGTTAGGTCAGCGCAGTCCAGCACGCCGCAGACAGCCTTGTCCCGAACTTTACAGCCCGCGCACGGGTGGTCGGCGGGGAGATCTTCAAGATGACGTTTTGCAGGCGTAAGCATGCGACCGTCCTCTCCGGTGACGTGGATCACCTGATAAGGTGATCTGGCTCACTCCGGCATAAGGAGAGTCCCCTAGCTAGTGCTGACAGACGGGATTCCAGGTCTCTCTTCGTCTCTGCGGCGATGGTGGTGATCGTGCGGCTCGTGCTGCTCGCAATGGTGATCGACGCGCGCGTGCATGATCGTCGAGATGAAGGCATAGCCGGGATCATCGGTGCGCTGGATGTTGCCGACGACGGTCGTCCAGCTCTCGCCGTCCTCATAAGCCATGAACCTGCTGACGGTGTCGGCGACGAACCGCGGCAAGTCCATTCCCGCGCGTGCCGCTTCCGTCTGGAGCAACGGCGCAAACTCTGGTTCCCGGATGAAGACATCCTCGGGGAAGTCGCTTTGCGCCGTCATGGCCAGCTTGATGACTTTTCCGAGCAGCATCATTGCACCAGCGGGCTGTCGGCCGCGGCGAGCTCAATGCCTTGGATCGAGGCTCCGGCTGCCAGCAATTGAAGATATTGAGCAACCGCGCGGTGCTTCGAGGCGGTGCGAAGGCGGTTCTCAATCCAGGGCTTGGCCTGTTCCAGCGGCAGCTGCTTTGCAGCGACGCGGCGATCAAGGCGGACAAGGTGGAAACCGTGGCGCGATTCCACGACGCGCATCGAACCCACATCCATCGTAGCCATCGCCCGCTCGAGCTCCGGATTCGTATCGCCCTTCGTCACCTGACCAAGCGAGCCGCCCTGCTCTTTTGACGAGCAGGCCGAGTGCGCCTTCGCCAGTTCGCCGAACCGGCGCGGGTTGCGTCCGAGTTCCTCGTGAAGGACTTCGGCTTTGGCTCTCGCCTCGGCGCGAGCGGCTTCATCACCCTGGCGGGCCGGGAAGAAGATGTGGGCGGCCTCGTACAGCGGCGAGGTCATGAAGCGGAGCGTATTGCGGCGGTAATAGCGCGCGATTTCTTCTTCCGTGGGCTCCGGGACGCGGATCTCCTGCTCGATCAGATTGGCGATGCGCTCGTCCTCGTTCGCGCCGGCGATTTCGCGCTGGCGAGTACGCTGAACGAGCAGCTCGCGGACGACGAGCGCGGTAGCGGCCTGCCGTTCGGCGTCATCCCGCGACCGGCTTGGATGGTGCTGCATCTCGCGACCGATTGCGTCCTGGTCGATCGCCACTCCGTTCACGCTGATCATCTCAAGCCGCCTTTTTCCGGCGCACGGGTGCGGGGCTAAGAACCGGCCGCGCGACATATGGCGGAAGGTCCTCATCGGCTTCCCGGGCGACCGCGCGGCGTTTGGTCCGAACCACCTGGTAACGGCGCGCGAGATAGCCGAGCGGAACGCTCCACACGTGCACCAGCCGGGTAAACGGGAAGATCAGGAAGATCGTGAAGCCGAGGAACATGTGCAGCTTGAAGACCAGCGGCACGCCCGCGATCAGCTCCGGCTGCGGGTTCAGGACGACGATACCCTGAACATAATTCATGAATTGCACCATCATGTGCCCGTCCAGGTGGCCGAGGCTCAGCGGGATGGTTGCCATTCCGAGCGACAGCTGAGCGAACAGGAGCAAAAGCACGGCGATGTCGCTGACGCTCGAGGTCTTGCGGATCCGGCTGTCGAACAGACGGCGGTGGAGAAGCATCACCAGCCCGATGAAGCAAGCGGTGCCGCAGACGCCTCCGACGACGATCGCCATCATTTGCTTGAACGAGTGGCTTATGCCGAGGAACTCGAAAATGACGACAGGAGTCAAAAGGCCGACCGCATGGCCGCCCAAAATCCCGAGGATTCCGACGTGGAACAGGATCGAGCCCCACACGAGCTCCTTGCGGCGGAGGAACTGGCTCGACTTCGATTTCCAGCCGTACTGGTCAGTGTCGAACCGAACGAGGCTGCCGATAAGGAAAATCGAAAGCGCAATGTACGGGTAGACGCCGAACGCGGCGGTGTTGAGGGAATCCTGCATTCCTACGCTCCCGCTCTCGCCAGTTGGGCCGCTCGACTGCGAACGGAGTCACCCGAATAGGAGCAATCCTTAAGCGCCGACCCGGCGGTGAAATCGACAGGGTCCTCGGCCCATTCGCGGTCGAGCTCCTGGAGGTCCTTCGGGTCCTCGGGCTCGCTGGCCAGGATCGCTTCCACTTCCGCATCATCGGCCTCACGGTGCGCGAGCGTTACCAGCGCTCCGAGCAGAGCGGCATAAGTAGAATGCCGCTCTTCCAGGCGGATTCTCAGCGCCTCGATAATCTCGATCGCGTCCGTCAGGTAGCGGCGCGCGTGGACTTCCGGAATCACGCTCAGGAATTCGAGAAAGAGAGGCAGATAGTCCGGCATCTCGGCCGCATCCAGCTCGAACCCGTTCATCCGGTAGATCAGCGCAAGATTGACCATCGCCTGGCCGCGATCGCGACTCTCCCCATGGCTGTGCTCGTAAAGGTGGAGCGCCAGCCGCTTGGAGCGGTCGAACAGGCCGATCCAATATTCCTGCGCATCCATGATATCGCTCCGACGCAGCCGCTCGATGAAGACGTTCACACCCTCCAGCTCAGCGGCCGGGATCGCCCGCTCCTCGCCGATCGCCTGCTCGACCTCGTCGAGCGCCGACTGAAGTTCGGGCGTCGGATAATCGAGCAGCGCTCCAAGCGCTTTCAGCGTAATCATGCCGCCCTCTGCTTCTTGCCTGGGATCGGAACATGGCCCGGCTTCTTTGGCGAGCCGAAGAGGCTCGGTTCGGTCCGTCCGCCGCCGCTGCAGCCGTTGCCGAAGCTGAAGCCGCAGCCGCCGCGGATTTCGTGCGCGTTCTCGCTGACCTCGCGGTGCGAGGTCGGGATCACGAACCGATCCTCGTAATCGGCGAGCGCGAGGTAACGGTACATTTCGTCGACCTGCGTTTGGCTGAGCCCGGCTTGATCCAGAACCGCCATGTTGGCGCGCCCGTCGACTTCGCGATCGCGCATGTGGATTCGCATCGCAAACATCTTCTTGAGCGCGTCGACGACGGGCTCTTCCTTGCCGGCAGTCAGCAGGTTGGCGAGATATTTCACAGGCACGCGGAGCTTGGCGATGTCCGGAATCTCGCCGTCGAAACCGATGTGGCCGCGTTCGGCGACATTCTGGATCGGCGACAGCGGCGGCACGTACCAGACCATCGGCAGGGTCCGGTACTCAGGGTGGAGCGGGAAGGCGATCTTCCACTCCATCGCCATCTTCCAGATCGGCGACAGCTTCGCCGCTTCCAACCAGTTATCGGCAATGCCGTCGAGCTTCGCCTGGGCGATCACTTCGGGGTCATTGGGATCGAGGAAGATCTCGAGCTGCTTTTCGTAAAGGTCCTGCTCGTCCTCTGTCGACGCAACCTCCTCGATGCGGTCGGCGTCGTAGAGTATGACCCCGAGATAGCGGATGCGCCCGACGCACGTTTCCGCGCAGACCGTCGGCAAGCCGGCTTCGACGCGGGGGTAGCAGAAGATGCACTTTTCGGCCTTCCCGCTTTTCCAGTTGTAGTAGATCTTCTTGTACGGGCAGCCGGAGATGCACATCCGCCAGCCGCGGCACTTGTCCTGGTCGATGAGGACGATCCCGTCCTCCTCGCGCTTGTAGATCGATCCTGACGGGCAGGCCGCGACGCAGGTCGGGTTGAGGCAGTGCTCGCACAGCCTCGGCAGATAGAACATGAAGGTCTTCTCGAACTGGCCGTAAACCTCCTTCTCGATGTCGGCGAAGTTCGAATCCTTCGACCGTTTCGAAAATTCACCGCCGAGGATTTCCTCCCAGTTCGGGCCCCATTGGATCTTCTCCATCCGCTCGTCCGTGATCAGCGAGCGCGGCCGCGCGGTCGGGAAGGTCTTCATCTCCGGCGCCGATTGCAGATGGTCGTAGTCGAAGGTGAAGGGCTCGTAATAATCGTCGATCTCCGGAAGGTCCGGATTGGCGAAGATGTTGGCCAACACCCGCCAGCGAGCGCCAATGCGCGGCTCGATCTTGCCGTCCTTCTTGCGCCGCCAGCCGCCGTTCCACTTCTTCTGGTTTTCCCATTCCTTGGGGAAACCGATCCCGGGCTTGGTCTCGACGTTGTTGAACCAGGCGTATTCGACGCCTTCTCGGCTGGTCCACACGTTCTTGCAGGTGACCGAGCAGGTGTGACAGCCGATGCACTTGTCGAGGTTGAGGACCATGGCAACCTGAGCGCGAACTTTCATGACTCGATACTCCTCAGGCGGCCGCAACCGGCTCAGCCGGCTCGTCCATCCAGTCGACCTTGCTCATCTTGCGAAGCACCACGAACTCGTCACGGTTGGAGCCGACGGTTCCGTAGTAATTGAAGCCGTAGGCCTGGTGCGCGTAGCCGCCGATCATGTGCGTCGGCTTGACGATCGCGCGCGTCACGCTGTTGTGAATCCCGCCGCGCATGCCGGTGATCTCCGACCCCGGCACGTTCACGATCTTTTCCTGAGCGTGATACATCATGCACATGCCGGACGGGACGCGCTGGCTCACCACGGCGCGGGCGTTCAGGGCGCCGTTGACGTTGAATGCCTCGATCCAGTCATTGTCCTCGATCCCGACGCGTTTCGCGTCTTCCTCGCTGATCCACACGACCGGCCCGCCGCGATTGAGCGTGAGCATCATGAGATTGTCGGAATAGGTCGAGTGGATGCCCCACTTCTGGTGGGGCGTAATGAAATTCAGCACCAACTCGCCATTGCCGTTGCCGCGCTTGCCCAGCACCGGCTCGATGGCCTTGGTGTCGATCGGCGGCTTGTAGGTGGTGAAGCCCTCGCCGAACGCGCGCATCCACGGGTGGTCCTGGTAAAGCTGCTGTCGACCGGTGAGGGTTCGCCACGGGATCAGCTCGTGAACGTTCGTCCAGCCAGCGTTGTAGCTGATCGTCTCGCTTTCGATCCCTGACCAGGTGGGTGAAGAGATGATCTTGCGCGGCTGCGCCTGGACGTCGCGAAAGCGAATCTTCTCGTCCTCGCGGGCACTCGCGAGATGCGCGTGCCCGCGACCGGTGAACTCCGATAACGCTTTCCACGCCTTCACCGCGACTTCGCCGTTGGTCTCCGGCGCTAGGCTCAGGATCATTTCGCAGGCGTCGATGTCGGTGTCGATCTTAGGCCGTCCGTCTTCATCCTTGCCGTTCAGTGCGGCCAGGAAATCGACCTCATGGTCGGTGTTCCAGCTGATCCCCTTGCCGCCATTGCCGAGCTTCATGAGCAGCGGCCCGATCGAGGTGAAGCGCTTATAGGTCTCCGGATAGTCGCGCTCGACGGTCACGACTGCCGGCATCGTCTTGCCGGGCAGCGGGTCGCATTCGCCCTTCTTCCAGTCCTTGACGTCGAGCGGCTGGCCGAGCTCGCCGGGCGTGTCATGCTGCAGCGGGACGAGCACCACGTCGGTTTCTTTGCCAAGGTGGCCTTGGCAAACTTCCGAAAAGCTCTTCGCGATTCCCTTGAAGATCTCCCAGTCGCTGCGCGCGCCCCAAGCCGGGTCCACCGCTTTCGACAGCGGGTGGATGAACGGGTGCATGTCGGACGTATTTAGGTCGTTCTTCTCGTACCAGGTGGCGGTGGGAAGGACGACGTCGGCATAGACCGCGGTCGTCGACATCCGGAAGTCGATCGCCACGAGCAGGTCGAGCTTCCCTTCCGGCGCTACGTCGTGGAACACGACTTCGTCCGGCCGCTGCCCGCCGTCTTCGCCCAGATCTTTCCCCTGTACGCCATGCTGCGTGCCGAGCAGGTGCTTAAGGAAATATTCGTGCCCCTTGCCGGACGAGCCGAGCAGGTTCGAGCGCCACACGAATAGATTGCGGGGGAAGTTCTTCGGATTGTCCGGGTCCTCGCAGCTCATTCGGAGCTTGCCGTTCTTGAGCTCGCGAGCGACCTTCGTAGCGGCGGCCTCGCCCTTCAGCTTGCGGCCGATGTCGAGCGGGTTGGTTTCGAGCTGCGGTGCCGATGGAAGCCAGCCCATGCGTTCCGCGCGAACATTGAAATCGATGAGCGTTCCCGAAACGTCGATGTCGCTGGTCGGCGATGCGATCTCATCGGTCGCCAGCTTCTCGTAGCGCCACTGGTCGGAGTGGGCATACCAGTAGCTGGTGCCATTCATGTGCCGCGGCGGCCGGTGCCAGTCGAGCGCGAATGCAAGGGGAGTCCAGCCGGTCTGCGGGCGAAGCTTCTCTTGCCCGACATAGTGCGACCAGCCGCCGCCCGACTGACCGACGCAGCCGCAGAACACCAGGAGATTGATGATCCCCCGGTAGGTCATGTCCATGTGGTACCAGTGGTTGAGACCGGCCCCGAGGATGACCATCGACTTACCGTTGGTCTTCTCGGCGTTGGTGGCGAAATCGCGCGCGGTGGCGATAATCTGGTCGCGCGGCACGCCGGTGATCCTCTCAGCCCAGGCCGGAGTGAACGGCACATCGTCGTCAAACGAGGCGGCGACATCGCCGCCGAGACCCTGGTCAACGCCGTAGTGCGCGATGATGAGATCGTGGGCGGTGGCCACCAACGCCTCGCCGTCCTGCAACTTCAATCGCTTCACCGGCACGTTGCGGCGAAGAACGTCGCCGTGATCCGTACTTGTGAAATAGGGACTCTGCGGGCCTGAACCGAAATAGGGAAAGTCGACGCCGACGATTGCTTCCCAACGGTCGGCGAGGCTCAGCGCCAGCTTGACCTCGCGGTCCTTACCGTCGCGCTCCTCGAGGTTCCACTTGCCCTTTTCGCCCCAGCGGAAGCCGATCGAGCCCAACGGAGTGACGATCTCGCCGCTGGTCTCGTCGATCGCAACGGTCTTCCATTCGGGATTGTTGGCCTCGTCGAGCGAACCGTCGAAATCGGACGCGCGGACGAAGCGCTCGGGGACATAGCCGTCGCCGCGCTTCACCAACCGGACAAGCATCGGCATGTCGGAATATTTGCGGCAATAATCGCGGAAATATTGGGCCTGCCGGTCGACGTGATATTCCTTGAGCACGACATGACCGAGCGCCATTGCAAGCGCGCTGTCGGTGCCCTGCTTGGGCGCCATCCACAGGTCGGCGAATTTTGACGCTTCGGAATAGTCGGGGCAGACCACGACCGACTTCGCGCCCTTGTAACGGACCTCGGTGTAGAAGTGCGCGTCGGGGGTGCGGGTCTGGGGGACGTTCGAGCCCCACAGCATCAGGAAAGTCGAATTGTACCAGTCGGCGCTTTCCGGAACGTCGGTTTGCTCGCCC
This sequence comes from Sphingomonas segetis, assembly GCF_009720245.1. GTDB lineage: Bacteria > Pseudomonadota > Alphaproteobacteria > Sphingomonadales > Sphingomonadaceae > Sphingomicrobium > Sphingomicrobium segetis. The sequence continues at coordinate 21,195 of NZ_WJSQ01000001.1, forward strand.
CAGGTCTGCGGGCTGGACGGCGGAAGATCGCAATACCAGTCGTAGAAGCTGAGGCAGACTCCGCCGATCAGCGACAAATACCGTGCGCCGGCCGCGTAGCTGACCATCGACATGGCCGGGATCGGCGAGAAGCCCGCGACACGGTCGGGCCCGTAGGTCTCCGTCGTATAGACGTTGGCGGCGGCGATGATCTCGTTCGCTTCGTCCCAGGTGACGCGGACGAAGCCGCCCATGCCGCGCGCCTTCTTGTAGCGGGCAGCATATTCCGGGGTTTCGACGATGGTCTTCCACGCTTCGACCGCGTCGGCGCTTTCCGCGCGCACGGTCCGCCACAGCTTGACCAGCTTCTTGCGGATCATCGGGTGCTTGACGCGGTTCGCGCTGTACAAATACCAGCTGTAGCTGGCGCCGCGCGCGCAGCCGCGCGGCTCATGGTTGGGAAGGCCCGGCCGGGTGCGAGGGTAATCGGTCTGCTGGGTTTCCCAAGTGACGATTCCGTCCTTGACGTAGATCTTCCACGAGCAGCTTCCGGTGCAATTCACGCCGTGGGTCGAGCGGACGATCTTGTCGTGGCTCCAGCGGCCGCGATAGCCGTCCTCCCAGCTGCGGTCCTCGTTGGTGACGACCCCGTGGCCGTTCGAGAAGGTGCCTACGTTCTTCCTGAGGAACGTCAGCCGGTCGAGAAAGTGGCTCATCAAAATCCCCGGAATGTGCCGCGCCGCCGTCGAACAAGTCGGTCGTGTCGGCCATCGATTCAGATCATGGTTCGCAATGCAGATGCGGTGGCCGCGGGAGAATACGGAATATCCCTGATGCTCGCCGTGGCGGCGGCGCTATTCGGCTGCCACCACGCCAGCGTAGAGGTGCGGTCGGATCGCCTGCGTTGCGATACCTGCGGGCGCATGAGCTGGCGGCGGGCCCGCTCCCAACCCTTCCATTTCCGGCAGCTGAGGCAGGTTACGAAGCTGCGGGACCCTGCGCCGCTCCATGCGCCGGACGGCGAGGTGCATCCACAGCATCGCCCCGGAAACAAGGAGAAAGAGCAGCATGAAGCAGCTGGTCCACACCCCGGTCAGGTCGGCCATAGCGCCGAAGGCGATCGGAAGAGCAAAGCCGCCCAGTCCGCCGATCATTCCGACCAGACCTCCGACTGAACCGACGTTGTCGGGGTAATAAACGGGAATGTGCTTGTAGACCGCGGCCATTCCGAAGCTCATGAACAGGCCGAGGACGAAGGTCAGCACGGCGAACGGAGCGACGCCCATCGCAAGGGTGAACTCGATCGGACCATCGATTCCCTGAACGACGTAGCGTGTGGTCGGATAGCTCAGCAGGAACGTCGTGATCATCGACACGCCGAAAGTCGCGTACATGATATTGCGCGCGCCGAACTTGTCCGAAAGCCAGCCCCCGACAGCCCGGAACACGCTTCCCGGCAGTGAATAAGCGGTGGCCAGGAAGCCGGCGGTCGCGACCGACAGCCCGTATGCGCCGATGTAATAGCGGGGCAGCCACAGCGCGAGCGCGACGAAGGCGCCGAACACGAAGGCATAATAGATCGCGAAGCGCCACACCTGCAGCTTCTTCAACGACTCCAGCTGAGTGGCGAGCGGGATCCTCGCCGCACCGCGCCGTTGGCTCGCAGCGATCGGATCGTCCCTGGTGAACAGGTAGAATGCGATTGCGACCGCGGCGAGCGCGACCGCCCATATTCGCGCGACCGTCACCCAGCCGAGCGCCACCATCACGAACGACGAGAAGTTCGTGATCGCCGAGCCGAACGTGCCCATCCCGAAGATTCCGAGCGCCGTTCCGGTCCGCTCCTTCGGAAACCAGCGCGCGACATAAGCGACGCCCGCGGCGAAGCTGCCCCCCGCCAAACCCATGACGAGAGCGGCGGCAAGGAACTGCGGATAGGTGTGCGCGTACGACAGGCCGAATGCGGCCGCGGCGGCGATGGCCATAATTAGCGACATGACGATCCGACCGCCGAACCGGTCGGCGAGGATTCCGATGAAAAGGCGCGAGATCGACCCCGTGAGGATCGGCGTTCCGACGAGAAGCCCGAACTCCGTATCGGAGAGTCCCAGATCCTTCTGAATTTTGATTCCGATGATCGAAAAGATCGTCCAGACGGCGAAGCAAGCAGTGAAAGCGACGGTGCTCGCGGCGAGTGCCCAGCGGCGCTGCCCTTCCGAAACGCCGGGATGCTCAACCATAGAATTCTCCATCTTTGATGCGCCGGATGAATCTTGCCGGCCGCAAATATGGTGGAGCGGTCAGATCGTTGATTTCGCGCGCCGTTACGATCAGGAATTATACGGAGGAGAGAAGCGAATGAGCGACCCCCGCGACATCAGCGACGCGCCGCAAGTCGAATTGCCCGGCACTGCAGGACAGGTAGCCAGGGACAATCCGGATCTCTGGCGCACATTCCAGGCGCTCGGCGAGCAAACAGGGAAGGCGGGCCCGCTCAACGAGCGCGAGCAGCGACTCGTCAATCTCGCGCTCGCGATCGGGGCGGACAGCGAGGGCGCCACTCATTCCCACTCGCGCCGCGGCGTCGCCGAAGGCCTCTCCGCTGAGGAGCTGGAGCATGTGGCATTCCTGGCGATCACCACGCTGGGCTGGCCGCGGGCAATCCGCGGCCTCACGTGGATACGGGATGTGGCGCGGCGAGGTGCGAAGAGCTGAAATCCAGCTGCACCGTCCATAAAAGCCCCGGCCGAGCAAGATGGGGTGGCCGGGGCTTGATACGGGGGGTCGGGCGAGAATTCGTCCGACCTCGGTTGCAGTACCGAAAGGGGAGCGCTCGGCACTGAGGCATTGCTAGACGCATTCGAGGGCGCTGCGATGATCCAGATCAGATCGATCGCGGCCTAACCGCCAGTTACCGACATATGCCTTGCGACCGCCGGTTTCGGTTCCTGAATTCTGAACTGGTGCCCCTTGGGCTTTCCCGCGAGCAGCTGGCCGAGCGCGCGATCGACTGCCACAGCCCCGCCGCCGCGAAGTAAATCACGCAGCTCCACCTTTTGTTCGTGACCAAGGCAACCATAAACCGTGCCGGTCGCCGCAACGCGGATGCGGTTGCACCCGTCGCAGAAATTGTGCGTTAGCGGCGTGATCAGGCCGAGCCGAACGCCGAGCCCCTCGACCTCGAAATAGCGCGCCGGCCCGCCGGTGCGGGCAATGGACGGAACGAGCTCGAAGTCGCGTGTCAGCCGCTCGCGGACCTCGCTCAGCGGCAGGTAATGCTCGGTCCGGTCCTCTTCGACCTCACCCAAAGGCATGGTCTCTATCAGCGTCAGGTCGAAACCTCGCGAACCGCACCAGCGCAGCATCGGCGCGAACTCGTCATCGTTGAGGCCCCTGAGCGCGACCATATTGATCTTGATCTTGATCCCCGACTCGTCCGCGGCATCAATGCCGTCGAGAACCTGAATCAGGTCGCCTCGCCTCGTGATGTGCCGGAAGCGGTCAGGATCGCGGCTGTCGAGGCTGACGTTGATCCGCCGAATACCCGCATCGAATAGCGGCTGCGCGTGATGCGCCAACTGCGTCCCGTTGGTGGTCATGGTGAGCTCGTCGAGGCCGCCGCCGATTCGTGCCCCAAGCGCAGAAACGAGCTGGTCGACGCCCTTGCGAACGAGCGGCTCGCCGCCGGTGAGCCGGATTCTTTTGACTCCGCGCGCAATGAAAATATCGGCGAGCTCGACAATCTCCTCGAGGTTGAGCACATCGCTCTTCGGGAGGAAGGTCATACGCTCGGCCATGCAATAGCGGCAGCGGAGGTCGCAGCGGTCGGTGACCGACATGCGGACGTAAGTAATCCGCCGGCCAAAGCTGTCGATCATCGGATTGGAGGGATTCACGCTCGTTTCCACGCCTCTTCTTGCCTGGCGCTCTAGTCGCGCGGCGCCTTCAGACGGTGATTTAGATCAACGAGAGGCCGCCTTCCATTCCGTAGCTTTACGGAGATGATCCCTCCCGACACATTCGCCCGGTACGCCGCGATGCGCGTACCTCGCTATACGAGCTATCCCACCGCCCCCAACTTCTCCGCTGCCATCGATGGAACCGAATACCGGCGCTGGCTTCGGTCGCTTAACGGCGGTTCCACCGTCTCCGTTTACGTCCACATCCCTTTCTGCCGCGAGATGTGCTGGTATTGCGGGTGCCATACCACGGTCACGCGCCGGCAGCCGCCGGTGAGCCGCTACGTGGACTCTCTCGTCCGAGAAATCCGGCTCGTGTCCTCGGAGCTACGCTCGCAGCTGAAGATCGGGCATCTGCACTGGGGCGGCGGCTCACCGACCCTGCTTACACCTCGCGACGTCGGAAAGATCAGAGCGGCGCTGGCCGATGCCTTCCAGTTCGACCCCCTAGCGGAAAATGCCGTCGAGGTGGATCCGAGGACCCTGACAGAACCGCTCGCTCAGGCCTTCGGCCATGCCGGCGTGAATCGCGCCAGCCTCGGCGTTCAGAGCTTCGATGGAATCGTCCAGGCCGCCATCAACCGCATCCAAAGCTTTTCGACGACCGCTGCAGCGGTCGACATCCTCAGAAGCCAAGGCGTGCCGGGGATCAATTTCGACCTGATTTACGGATTGCCGTTCCAGACGGTTGAATCCTGCCTCGACACCGTTGAGCAGGCGCTCAAGCTCCAACCGGATCGGTTTTCGGTGTTCGGCTACGCGCACGTTCCATCGTTCAAGCCTCACCAGCGCAAGATCGACGAGGCCGCTTTGCCCGACAACTCCGCGCGGCAGGCGCAGGCCACAGCGATTGCGCAAGCGTTGGTCGCCGCGGGCTACCGGCAGATCGGCCTCGACCACTTCGCGCTTCCCGGCGACAGTTTGGCGATCGCCGCCGGGCGCGGGCGGCTGCACCGCAATTTCCAGGGTTACACCACGGACCGCTGTCCGGACCTCATTGCATTCGGCGCCTCGGCGATCGGCCGGCTGCCGCAGGGGTTCGTGCAGAATGCGGCGAAAATCCCGGATTACGAGCGGCGCATCGGCGACGGACGGCTGGCCACGGTGCGGGGCTGCCCGATTAACGACGAGGATAGCCGCCGAGCAGCGATCATCGAACAACTGATGTGCAACTTCCGCGCGCATCTCGGCACCGTCGACGTGGCTGTCGACCACCTGCAGGCCGACGGTCTGATCCGCCGCTCGGGAAGCTGGATCGAGGTGACGGACGAGGGCCGTCCGCTGGTACGCGCGGTCGCGGCGGCTTTCGACACCTATTTGCCCTCGTCCAGCGCCGCGCACGTCGCGGCCGTCTAGCTCAGCCGCACTTCGAATAGCCGCACTCGAGGCAGTTGTTGCAGCCCTCAACCTTGACCAGCGCCGACGCCCCGCACTGCGGGCATTGCGGCATCGGCTTGGCGGAAGTCTCCCTTTCGAACGCCTCCGCCTCGACGGGCCTGTCGCCAACCCCGCTCAGATGCCGCTCGACGATGTCGCCGATCGCCGCGAGCAGCGACGGGACGTAGCGGCCTTGCATCCACGCGCCGCCGCGCGGGTCGAATACCGCCTTCAACTCCTCGGCTACGAACGCCACATCGGAGCTTCGCCGGAACACCGCGGAAACCATCCGGGTCAGCCCGAGAGTCCAGGCATAATGTTCCATGTTCTTGGAGTTGATGAACATCTCGAACGGGCGGCGCTGTCCGTCCTCCTCGATATCGTTGATGGTCACGTAAACCGCGTGCGGGCTCTCCGGCCATTTCAGCTTGTAGGTGGTGCCGTGAAGCTGCTCCGCTCTTGGCTCGAGCACCTCTTCCATTTTCTTAGGCTTGGTCTCACCGACGCTCAGCACCGATCCCGTCACCGCGTTGGGGCGATAGGTCGTCAGGCCCTTGCAGCCGAGATGGTAGCCTTCGATGTATACGTCGGCGAAGTCTTCGAAGCTGATGTCCTCGGGGCAGTTGACGGTTTTCGAGATCGAGCTGTCGATCAGCGCCTGCGCCGCCGCCTGCATCGTCAAATGATCGGACGGCGACAGCGTCTGGGTGCTGACGAACAAATGCGGTGGTGGCACTGCATCGCCCTTGACCTGTCGCCAGACGCGCATTGCGTAGTCCTCGACCTTCTCCTCGCGCTTGGTGCCGTCCGGCTGCCGGATCTTACGGCTGTAGGAATATGCGAACACCGGCTCGATGCCCGACGAGACATTGCCGGCAAGCAGCGACGTCGTTCCGGTCGGAGCGATCGACGTGAGGCAGCCGTTGCGCAGGCCGTGCTCGGCGATGAGCGCGCGCGTCTCTTCGTCCAGCGACAAAAGGTTTGGCCGCTTGAGCATGGAGGCGTGGTAAAGCGGGAACGGCCCCTTTTCGGCCGCGAGCAGGGCGGAGGCACGATAGGCCTCGCGCTTGATCGTGGCGAGCCATTGCCGCGTCAGCGTAACCGCTTCGCCGCTACCGTAAGCGACTCCGCAGAACAGAAGCGCGTCGGCTAGCCCCGTGATCCCGAGGCCAAGCCGCCGCTTAGCTTTCGCTTCCGCCTCCTGCTCCGGCAAGGGATAGCGCGAGATGTCGATGACGTTATCGAGCATCCGCACCGCAGTGCGCGCGAGTTCGCCGAGCTGATCTTCGTCGAGGAAGGCGCTGTCTTCGAATGGCCGCTCGACAAGGGCCGCGAGATTGATCGAGCCGAGCAGGCAGGCGCCGTACGGAGGAAGCATCTGCTCACCGCAGGGATTGCTGGCGCTGATCGTCTCGCAATGCGCGAGGTTGTTCTGCGCGTTTACCCGGTCGACGAAGATCACGCCGGGCTCGGCGACGTCGTAAGTCGCGCGCATCAGCTTCTCCCAAAGCTCGCGGGCGCGCACGATGCGGGCGGTTTCGCCGCCGAACACCAATGGCCAGTCGGAATCGCTTCCGAGCGCCGACATGAATGCATCGGTCACCAGCACCGACAGGTTGAAGTTGCGGAAGCGTGCGGGGTCGCGCTTGGCTTCAATGAAGGCCTCGATGTCTGGATGGTCTATCCGCAGGCACCCCATCATCGCGCCGCGCCGCTGGCCAGCCGAGTGGACGGTTCGGCACATCGAATCCCAGCAGTCCATGAATGTAAGCGGGCCGGACGCGTCGGCGGCAACGCCCTTGACCGGGCTTCCGCTCGGCCGGATCGTCGAGAAGTCCATTCCGACACCCCCGCCCTGCTGCATGGTCAAGGCCGCCTGCTTCAGGTGCTCGAAAATCCCGTCGAGGCTGTCCGGGATGGTTCCCATGACGAAGCAGTTGAACAGGGTGACCGCCCGGTCCGTGCCCGCGCCGGCGAGCACTCGGCCGGCCGGGATGAACCGGAAGTCCTGGATGGCCTCGCGAAAGCTCTGTTCCCATTTGCCTCGGATTTCCAGAGCTTCGGCGGCAGCGACGGCTCTCGCCACTCGCTCGGCGGTCGCGGCGAAGCTGTCATCGCCCGAGCCTTCGTCGGTCTTGAATCGGTATTTCGCGATCCAGATTTCTTCGGCCAGCGCCACGTCAAAACTCATGATTGCCTCCACCACATATTGTGGGTTGTGGAGTATCCAATCACAAGATGTTCTCGATTGATCCAGATCATCGACGGAAAAAGATTGCGGCGCGAGCGTGCGCTCCGTTGTCGATCATGCGCACCATCACGGCAGGAGTTCCGCCTGCCCGACCCTACTTGCTCGCGGCGATCGGTGCAGGCGCGGAAACGCTATTCCCGGGCTACTTCGCGCTCGTCATGGCGACTTCAGCGGTGTCCATCGCCAGCTTCCTGCTCGGACATTTGCTGGTCGCGCATGCGTTGGTCTATCTCAACTGGCTGTTCTACCTTTCGCTTTGGGCGCTGACGCTGGTGCGGCTCGTCCGCTTTCCGCGAAAAGTCGTCGACGATTTGTTCGATCACCAGCGGGCGCCGGGATTCTTCACTTTGGTCGCAGCGACCTGCATGCTTGCGACGCAGACGACCCTCGTTGCCGGCGGCCATGCGATCGGGACCTACCTTTGGTGGTTCGGTCTCTGCCTGTGGTTCGTGATCATGTATGCCTTCTTCACCGCGGTCACGATCCGGCTGCACAAACCGACCCTGGCCGCCGGAATCAATGGCGCCTGGCTGATCGCCGCGGTCGCGACGCAATCGATCGTCGTATCGCGCGGCGCCCTCGACGGGCTGAGCGCACCCAGCCCGCCAATCCAGTTCCTGTGCATCGCGATGTTTATGATCGGGTGCATGCTCTACCTCGCGATCATCCCGCTCATTTTCTACCGGCTGACGTTCGTGCGGCTCGAGTTGCGCGATTTTTCGCCGCCCTACTGGATCAACATGGGGGCGGTCGCGATCACCACTCTCGCGGGAGCGACGCTGATCCTGCGAATCGGCCACTGGCCGGTGCTGGCCCCGATCGCCCCGTTCCTTCCGGGTTTTACCGTGTTCTTCTGGGCAGCATCGACTTGGTGGATTCCCTTGCTGATCGCGTTAATGGCCTGGCGCTATGTCATCCGCCGGGACGTGCCCAGCTACGAGCCGGCGTTGTGGGGAATGGTGTTCCCGCTGGGCATGTACACCACGGCAACGTTCCAGCTGTCGCGAGCTCTCGGCCTCGATTTCCTGGCCGGGGTCTCGCGAGGCTTCATCGTCTTCGCCCTTGCGGCTTGGCTCGCCGTCTTTCTCGGGTTGCTGCGGCACTTGTGGAAGTGCGCACAGCCGTTGCGCGCCGGGCGCTTGGCGCTCCGCTGAAGCCCTTCGGCTTTACGGATGTAGCCGGGATGGCGAACTCCGTAGTCAGAGGCATGGCCTGAAAATGCCAGCAGTCTTGGTTGTTTCGTCGAGTAAATAATTCCGGGGGGCGAGGCCCTCCGGGCGACGGTTTCTACTGCAATTCGCTTGGAAAGCCTGATTGAGCGGCGTCCTTGAAGCTTCCAAGGTTATAGACCTCAGCGTAGCCCATGTCCCTCAGGGTCTTGCCGGCAAGAGCCGATCGACCACCCGAGGCGCAATAGAGCACGACCGGCCGGTCCTTGCGGAACTCTGGGTCATGATAGCTGCAGTTCGGATCTGCACGAAACTCGAGCATTCCGCGCGACACGTTGACGGCACCTTTGAGTTTGCCCTGCTGCGCAAGCTCGGGAGCATCCCTAACATCGAGCAGGAGGGCATCCCTGCCGCTTATCAGCTCGTGCGCTTCCTCGGCAGTAACCTTCGGGACTTCGTCGTTCGCACTTGAGAGCATCTCTTGCAGTGAAGGCATTCTTGTCCTCCTCTCTCTCCTTCGCTTCGCCTGGTGCTCCTGGGTGACCGCGGGGGCCGCTTCAGCGCGCAGGCGTCGATCTTCACCAACCAATGGCGGGGCCGCGTCTCCAACCCTCAGATAAGTCCGGAATGCAAGAGTAGGCCCGCGACGACCGAAATGGCGAGCACTGCCGTGCTTGTTCCAAGGCCGACCATAGTCCAGCCGCTGGCCTTCCGAGCATAGATCCCGGCGACCAACATTTTGAGCAGCATGTTAGCGATGATGGTGCCGGCGATGGCAAGTGCCGCGAGATTTCGTTCAATCGCGTGGACGGGCAGCCCCGAGAGCGTGACGATCGCAGCGTCGACATCGAAGGTTCCAGTCACGAACAACGAGGTGGCGATGCCCGATTGACCGAAGCCTTGTTGTGCCCATCGCGTTGCAAGTGCGCCTGCAGCAACGATGGCAGCGAAGCCGAACGCCGGAAGCAACTCGATCGGGTTTCGGGTGAGACGCACGTTTGCGCCCGCCTGACTGGGTGCGCGAAACCAGCCGATTACCGCCACGGCGAGGCCGAAAAGGGCGGCAGGTCCAATCACTGCAAGAAATGAGAGCAGTGTCGACGGCGAGAGGATCGCCACTAGCAGGATCACACGCAGATACATGACCGCCGACGCGATAAGGATTCCGGCCGAAAGCGGTCCCTCCTCACCAGCACCGAGGCGCTGGGCGAAGGAAGCAGTGACGGCGGTTGAGGAATACGCACCGCCGATGAGCGCAATCGCAAGGATGCCGCGCCGCTCGCCGATGGTGCGGTTCGCGATATATCCCAGGAATGAGAAGCTCGTAACGAGCACAATCACTAACCAGAGCTGGAACGGGTTCCAGGCATCGAGCGGGCCGACGGCTCGGTTCGGCAGGAATGGGAGAACGGCGGCGGCGATCACTGCGTATCGAGCGAATGCCTGCACATCCGTGGTGTTGAGGCGCGATACGAACTTGTGAGACTCGGTTCGCGTCGCCAGGATCAATGTCACTACCGCGGATGCAGCCACGCCAAGTGCCGCTTGCCCGGTTCCGACCAAAACGCCCAAAGACAGGGCGAGAAGCGCCGCAACGGCGCTGGTCACGTCCTTCCTCGCTCGATCACGGACGAAGCCGATGATCAGCAATGCCGACAGGGCGGCAACGATAGCAGCTGTAACAAGCGGATGGACGACCTTACCGAGAATGCCCGCGAGCGCTCCGGCAATGCCCAACAGTGTGAATGTGCGGACACCCGCGACTCGACTTCCACTCTTCTCGCGACGCAGCCGCCAGCCGCGTTCAATGCCGATCATCAGGCCAACCGCGAGGCCGGCGCCAAGCTCCAAAGCTGGCGATGTCAAATGGGCATCCCCTCGAGCGTCGGGATATCAGTCTAGGGCCGCGCGCACGAGAGGCGCGGCAGCACCGGCGCCCGTGGCGTCGGCCACGAACCCGCGGCAGACGCAGCCGTCAGCGCCTCTACCCTGCCGATCGCCGTGTCCACGTTTGGCTCCTGCATACGAGTCCTCCCAGCTCACAACCCTTGACCCGCAATTCGTTTGCGCCGCGGAGCTCAATCGCCACCCTCACCATCCGATTTTGGTCGGGGAGAAACAGCCTGCCGCGCCATCGCCGCTCGGATGCCGGCACGAAACCCGACATCACGACCGTCCCGTTGAGCTCGGCTGTGCCTCCGCGAGCTGCGTCGCTCTGCGCCTTGGGCGTGCTCCATATCACTGTGCCGCACAGGCCGGTCGGGCAATCGGCGATGCGGATGATCGCCGTCGCTCCCTTGTTAACCCACTCCCCGTGAATGTCGGCGGCAGTTGCGGCGCCTGTTTGGGAAAGCATCAGCAACATTGCAGCGATCATTGCTGCGGCCCTTCCAGGACGGTCACCGGCTTGACGCCGTTCGCGGCCACTGAATCGGAAGTCACGATGATCGTAGTGCCCGGCTCGATGATTCCGGCGACGGCGCGCCGGAAGTCGTCGGATGCGTGGAAGCGCGACCACTCGCTCTTCGCAATTTCATCACCGTCGCTTGGCTTTGCCGATAGCGCCATGCGGACCCAGTGCTGCCCCGCTGCATCGATATTCTTCAGTGCGTATGCCCATGTTCCCGTGACTGGCCCATCCACGCTCACCGGCGCCGACCCGATGACCAATCCGTTCCTGATGACGATCGCGCGCCGGTCAGCGGTGCTAACGAGGATCGAAACCGGTCCGTCCGGGGCTTTTTCCGGTTTCCAGACGAAGCCGCTGTCGAGGCCCGTCGTCTCCGCGCCTTGCGACAAAATGCCAGGTGTTGGAGCTACTCGCGGCAGGCTCTGCTCATGGGTAATCACAACCGTCATGCCGATCTTCGTCTCACCATAGAGCAGCTTGGCAAACTCGGCCGGCAAACGAATGCAGCCGTGCGAGGCCGGATAGCCGGGAAGATTGCCCGCGTGCAGCGCGACGCCCCGCCAGGTGAGCCTCTGCATGTAAGGCATCGGCGCATTGTCGTAGAGCGACGAGTAATGCTCCACATGCTTCTGGAGAATTGTGAAAACGCCGGTCGGCGTGGCGTGCCCGGGACGGCCGGTCGAGACAGTCGATGCGGCGATTGGAACGCCGTTACGGAAAAGAACTGCGCGCTGGGTTCCGACATTGACGATGAGCAGCATTGGGCCGCGGGGGGCCACTTCGGGAGCCCACACATACTGGCCGGCTTTCAACTGGGTGACCGCCTGCACGACGGAGCCGGATTCGAGATCGACCTCTTGCGCCGCGCACGGGGCAGCCGCGGCGAGCAGCATTGCGGAGAAGAGCATCTTCATCGTGTCGCGGTTCCCATCACGAGCCCGATCGGAAGACTAAGCTGCCTGTGAGTGCGGCTCGTTACGCAATGCCCCGTAGGTATTTTTCAGGAACTTGCCCTATTGCACATCCGCCGCGGCGGGCTCCTGCACCCTGACTTCATGCACTGGCCGGCCCGTGCGCTCGAATGCATCGATGTTCTCGATGGTCGTTGCCGCGATCTCCTGCAGCGCTTCGACCGTGAGAAAGCCTTGATGTCCGGTGATCAGCACATTGGAAAGGTGAAGCAGCCGCAAAAACTGTTCGTCCGCAATCGGCTCGCCGGAACGATCCTCGAAGAACAGATTGCCCTCGCCTTCATAGACATCGATCGCGAGGCCGCCCAAGCGCCAAGCTTCAAGGGCTTCGACGACCGCCCGAGTGTCGATGACCGCCCCGCGACTGGTGTTGATGAGCAATGCTCCGGGCTTCATCCGCGCGAGCTCGCGGCGGCCAATCAGATGCCGCGTGCTGTCATCGAGCGGACAATGAAGGGTCACAATGTCCGACCGCTCCAGCAGTTCGTCGAGCTCGACGTAAGCGAGAATGCCGCGGCAATCCTCCCGCCGCACCGGATCACTCCCCAGGACGGTGCAACCAAAACCGCGGGCGATCCCCGCGGCGACCGATCCAATGTTGCCGACGCCGACGATCCCGAAGGTCTTACGCGCAAGATCGAAGCCGATCAGTCCATCGAGCGAAAAGTTGCCCTGCCGGATGCGCTGGTAGGCGATGTGGACCTTGCGATTGAGGCTGAGCAGCAGCGCGAACGCATGCTCGGCCACCGCATTGGGCGAATAGGCGGGAACCCGCGCAATGGTGATGCCGTGGCCTCGAGCAGCCTTCAGGTCGACATTGTCGAAGCCTGCGCTGCGCAGCGCTATCAGTTCCACGCCCATGTGCGCGAACGCCATCATCGTCGTCGCGCTCGCCTGGTCGTTGGCGAACAGGCATAGAGCCGACGAGCCTTTCGCGAGCGCGGCGGTCGCGATCGTCAGGCGACAGTCCAGGTATCGCAGCTCGTGCCGACCGCGGTTCGCGGCGTCGAGGAACTGCCGATCGTGTGGCTTGCTGCTGAAAACCGCGACCTTCACCGCTGCATCCCCTACCGCGTGAGGAAAAGCGGCACAGTGCACCTCTTGAGCAATGACCGGGTTACTCCTCCAAACAGGAACTCGCCCGCCCGGCTGTGACTGTAGCCGCCCATCACGATGTAACTCGCGCCATCGATCGCAGCCTGGTCGAGGATCTCCTGCTCCACTGTTTCCATGATGCGCGGTCGCTCCGACAATTCCGCATGAACTCCGTGCCGCGACAGATATTCGAGGCCAGCTGTTGACGGGAATTGCCGCTCCTTCGCCTCCTCGACGGCGACCAGCCGCACTTGCGAGGCGACTTTCAGCAGCGGGATCGCGGCGCGCAATGCGTTCGCGGCTTCGTGGCTGCCGTCCCAGGCGACGATTGCAGGCCCGAACGGATCGATCGCTGAAGCGTCGTCGCCGACGACAAGAAGCGGCGTCCCGAGGCTTTGCAGCAAGTTGCCGAGGAATGCGATCGAGGGTCCTCCGAACTCCCGCTCATGCGGCTGCCGGCCGGTGACAACCATGTCGGCGAGTGCGGCTCGGTGAATGAGGTTCCGCATCAATTCGCCGGTCACATCTTCGTAACCCCAGCTGACGTCCTCGTTCGCGAGCTGCTGTTGCAGTTTCTCGCGCAGCTTCGCGGATTCGTCCTCCAGTACGGCCATGATCTGCGGGCTGACAAAAACGCTGAACGCGTCAGTGACCGTATATGCTTCGATGGGCGTGACATGCAGGAGATGGAGATGCGCCCCGAACGCCCTGGCGATCGACAGCGCAACTTCGATCCGGTTCCCCAGGCCGTCGTCATTATGAACATGGAAGAGGATCGTCTTGATCCCCGGCGGAGTCATTGCCGATTTCAGGATCGGCTTTGACGACTGCTCCATCACCGATTGGGCGCTTTGCATGTTCGTTCTCCTGCCATTGCTGGACCTTCGCCAGCGCGAATGCGATAATCGGCCATTCCGAGGGCCTGCGAGAATCAGGAGATTCACCTAAGGTCGCTGGAGGGAGCGGCTGGTATTTCGGGCGGAGCAGGAGATTCGGATGGAACAGAAAGCCATCGATATTCTCGGGCAGCACCGCCTGATGGCGCTCGCGACCGTCCGGCCGGACGGATGGCCTCAGGCGACGATGGTCAGCTATGCGAATGATGGGCTGCTCCTCTACTTCGTGATCTCACGCGGCAGTCAGAAGTTCGCCAATATCGAGAATGACGATCGCGTTTCGATCGTCATCGGCCAGGACTTCCATGACCCCTCGACAATAACCGCGCTGTCGATTGCGGCGCACGCTTCCGAAATCAGGGACGCCGCGCAGCGCAAGGAGGCAATCCGCATGCTTCTCGAACGGCATCCGGGCCTGCGGAAGCTGGAGCGGCCGAAACCATCACATTCAGTTGTCATGCGCGCATATCCGGCGATCGTGACGATTCTCGATTATTCAAAAGGGTTTGGCCACGCTGACGTTCTCACAGTTTCGCCTGGCGGCGTCGCAATGACGCCCGCCCGCGATGACGACTGGGGGTTCGGTTCGGAGCTCAAGCCGATATCCTGACTCAAACGGTTCCGAGCACCGGTCCACAAGAACGGCGGCATGGACTTCGAGCGGCCCGAACTGCGCTCGGTACAATTAGCAGCGATGCGCTGCGATGTTCGAAGATATGACTCTTAATCGGCAGGTCCCAGGTTCGAGCCCTAATGCGTCCACCATTTCCTTCGGCTAGTCGGGCCGAGTGCGCGGCCAGTCTTTCAGCAATGTAGCGAAGCGCGCGGCGGCGCAGTTGCTTCGGCTTGTGCCCGGGTCGGCGGCGCTGCGGATCAAGCGCGATCTGCGGGACGGCGCCTGGCTCGCGGAGGCCGAGGCGGTCGTGGTTTCCTATCCCAAATCGGGCCGCACGTTCGTGCGGGCGATGCTCGCGCGGCTTTTCCAGCGGCGGTTCGGGCTCGACGAGCGCGGGCTGCTCGAATTTCCCTTGCTGAGGCGGGCGCCGGCCGCGGTGCCTCGGGTGCTGTTCACCCATGCCGGCGACGCGATGCGGCGCGCGGACGAAATCGACCTAGATCCGTCGCATTATGCCGGCAAGAAGGTCGTGCTGATCGCGCGCCATCCGGGCGACATCGCGGTGTCGCGCTACCACCATCTGAAGCACCGCAGCCGCGACAAGGCGCGGCAGCGGCTCGCGCGGCAGCCGCTCGACGGCTTCGTCTGGGCGGCGGAAGGCGGCATTCCCTCGATCGTCGCCTTCCTCAACCGGTTCGCTGCGCTGCCGGCTGTCACCGTGATCCGCTACGAAGATTTCCTCGCGCAGCCCGAACGCTCGCTTCGGATGCTTACCGATGCGCTTGGCCTTCGAGTGGACACCGAGGACATTGCCGACGCGGTCGACTTCGCGCGCTTGCCGAACCTCAGGGAACGCGAGCGCGAGGGCTATTTCACCTCGCCGCGGCTGCGCCGCGCCCACAGGGGGGACGAGCAGTCGGGCAAGGTGCGCAGAGGCACCAGCGGCGGCTATCGCGCGCAGCTCGACCCGGAGACGGCGGCGCGAATCGACGAATTCATCCGCGAGAAGCTCGATCCGCGGCTGGGCTATTCAACCGGGGGGTAGCGCCGGCCTCGGCCGCAACGCTTCCCAGCCGAGACGCCGGGCTTCGCGCCCACCGAATGCCTCCGCAAGGTTGCGGACATCTCTGGCGATGCCGGCCACATCGCCGCGCTTCAGACGCCGCCAGACGGACAGCCGCAGCGCGTACGCGAGGCCCGGCCGATACGCCCGGTTGCGAAGATATTCGGGGTGACGACGGACCAGCTCGATATTGGCCGGAATCATGTCGTCCTGCGCAGAGATCGACCCGGCATCCCAATATTTGACCCACAGCACTTCATCCGTGGAGGCGCAGTTCGCCATCTCCGACACGCGGATCAGGAAGTCGAAGTCCTGGAGGCGCCGCAGAGTCTCGTCGAACAACCCGGCTTCGAGCGCGATCTCGCGCCTTACCGTGATCGCCGGGGTCGCTTTCCACAGCCGACGGGTGAACAGTGCCGAGCGGAATAGCTCGCGCTCGTCAATGACCGGGTTGCGGCGCACGACCTCAGCCTTGCGCGAACCGGGCGGCTGCACCTTGACGAAGCTATCGACGAGCAGGTCGAGCTTCGGCCGCCGTTCGAACTCGGCCGCGACCCGGGCAAGCTTGCTGGGCAAATAGCGATCGTCGCTGTCGAGGAAGGCGATCAGCGGCGCGCGGGCAGCCCGGATGCCCTCGTTGCGGGCGGCATTTCCGCCGCGATTGCGGTCGAGGTGGACGACGTGAATCCGTTCGTCGACGAACGACTCCGCGACCTCAGCGCTGCCATCTGTCGAGCCATCATCTACGACGATCAGCTCGAATTCCCGCAACTCCTGGTCGATCGCGCTGCGGATTGCGCGCGGCAGCACGTCGGCGCGATTGTGCACCGGCAGGATGACCGAGACTGCGGGAGTCACGGCGCGACTGCGGCTACCGGCGGCTCGACGAGCGACGGTGCGCGCTGCTGGTGCCACCAGCAGCCGAACATCGCGATCGCGTAGAGGATCCGGCCATGGTCGGCCGCGCCCCGGCGATGCTCTTCGAACAGCTGTTCGACGCCGCGCGCGTCGAGGAAGCCGAGTTCGTCCACGCCCGACGACTGCCACGCCTCGCGCGCGAAATCGCTGAACCCGCCCATGAACCAATCGGCGAAAGGAAGCTGGAATCCGATCTTCGGCTGCGCCAAAGCGCCTCGCGGCAGCCACGGCTCGACTGCGCGGCGGAGCACATGTTTGCCGGTGCTGCCCTTCAGCTTGAGGCCCGCGGGGATGGTCAGCGCCCATTCCACCAGCCGGTGCGACAGGAACGGCACGCGTGCCTCGAGCGAATGCGCCATGCTCGACCGGTCGAGCCGCTGGCACAGCGACGCCGGAAGATGGACCGTGAGGTCGCCGAGCATGAACTCCTCGAGGTCGGAAAGCGGGGGCCGTTGCGCCGGCGGAAAGGTGTCACGCGCGCGCTGCCCGAAGCTGTCGCGCGGCTCATGCCGGTCGAAGAAGTCGCGGTTGTAAATCCGCTTGCGGATATCGGGCGTGGTAATGAAGACGGCCGCAAAGAAACGCTCGTAGCCGTCGCCGAGCCGCGCGCCCTCGACGAACTGGCGCGCGAGCTGGCGGCCGTAGTTCCACTTGCGCCACGGCAGCTCGGGCAAGGCGTCGACCAGGGCCCCTGCCCCCACGGCTTCGACAAGCGGCTTCCAGCGGGCCATCCGCTGCGCCCAGCGCTGGCGGTTGTAGCCGAGGAACACCTCGTCCCCGCCCTCGCCGCACAGCACGACCTTCACATGCTCGGCCGCGGTGCGCGACAAATACCACAGCGGCACCGCGGAGGTGGCGGCGGTGGGCTCGTCGAAGGCTGCCTGAACGGCGGGAAGCACGTCCGCCGCGGTCTGCGGCTTCATCGGCAGCACGACGTGCTCGATGCCGAGATGCTGCGCGATGCGCGCGGCCGCGGCGGTTTCGTCGCGCGGGGATCCGGGAAAGCCGACGGTGAACGCCTTGAACGGTGTGGAGGAGGTCCTCGCCATCGCCGCGGCGATCGCCGAGGAATCGATGCCGCCCGAAAGGAAGGCGCCGACCGGCACGTCGGACAGCATGTGCTTGCCGACGCTGTCGAGCAGCCGCCTGCGCGTCTCCTCGATCCAGTCGCTTTCGGAGACGCCGGTCCCGACCTCAATTCGGGGCTGCCAGAAACGCGTGGTTTCCGCCCACCCTTTCAGGCCCATCCGGAGCAGATGTCCCGGGTCGAGGGGGCGCACCTGCCTGAAAATGGTCCGCGGCGGGAGGGTGTGGCCGAAGCAGAAGAAGTCGTCGACGCCCTCCGGATCGACGTCGAAGCGATGATCTGAAAGGTCCCGGAGCGCGGAGATTTCCGAGGCGAAGGCGAGGCCGCCGTTCTGCTCGGTCACGAAGAGCGGCTTGATGCCGATTGGATCGCGCGCGAGCGTCAGGCTCTTGTCGAGCTTGTCCCAGATGGCGACCGCGTACATGCCCTCGAGCCGGATCCACGCCTCGTCGCCCCAGCGGAGCCACGCGGCCAGGATCGTTTCGGTATCACTATGATCGGTCTGGAAGGCGTAGGCGCCCTCTAGCTGGCGGCGAAGCTCGGGGTGATTGAAAATCTCACCGTTGAAGACGATCGCGTACCGCCCGTCGGGGCTGAAGATCGGCTGCCGGCCGCCTGCGACGTCGATGATGCTGAGGCGGCGCATCCCGAACCCGAAGTCGCCGTCGGTAAAATACCCGGCATCGTCAGGACCGCGGTGGCGCAAGCGGTCGCAGGCGGCGACGAGCGCGCGCTTCGGCACCGGCTTGCCGCCGCGCCTGTACCATCCGGCAATTCCGCACATTGGTCTTTCCTGGCCTGGACCCTAATGGCTACGGTGGGCATGAACGACAAGACAGAGCGAAAGATGCGCGTGTGGGCGCTGCTGGGGCCGCACCGCGGCGACAACAACCAGGTGCTCGCGCTCGCCGAGGCGCTCGGCCTGCCGTTCGAGGAGAAGTGGCTTCGCTTCAACCAGCTGAGGCGGCTGCAGCCGGCGTTGCTCGGTGCGACGCTCAGGAGTGTCGCGGCAGGTTCGCGAGCGCAACTCGAGGGCGAGCCGCCGGACCTGACGATCTCGACCGGGCATCGCAGCGTTCCCGTGATGCGCGCGCTGCGGAAACGCTCCGGCGGCAAGATGCGCGCGGTGCATCTCGGATATCCGCGGATTTCGCCGAGATATTTCGACCTTGTCGTGCCAACACCCGAATATCCGGTGCCGGACGCGCCCAATGTCGTTCGCATCCCGTTCGCACTCAGTCCTCTCACGAAGACGCCTGTGGAGCCTGATGAACTCACCGCGCTGACCGCCCTGCCCCGCCCTCGCCGGCTGTTCGTCCTCGGCGGACCGACGCTCTACTGGGAACTGCCGCAGGCGCAGATGCTCGGCGCGCTTCGCCGGCTGCTCGAAATCGCTGAGCGCGGCGGCGGCTCCGTGCTCGCCATCGGAAGCCCGCGGACGCCGCAGCGCTTGCTGAACGCCGTCGCCGAAATGCTGGGGCGAGCGAGCGTGCCGGCATTCATCGCGCCGCGCGAGGGGCCGCCCTCCTATCGGGCGATGATCGAGGCGGCGGACCAGATCCACGTCACCGCCGACAGCGTCGCGATGGTCGCCGACGCGGTAAACACTCGGAAGCCGGTGGGCATCGTTCCGATCGCGAAGAGCCGGCTCGGGTGCATCGCCATGGCGGCTGCCGACCGCGTTCGCCCGGGCAAGCGACTTCATCCGCGCGACCTGCGCTTCTTCTGGGCCTCGCTCGAAGAACACGGGTTCGGCGGCTCCGTCGACGTGCCGCTGGCGAGCGAGCCGCCCGATTTCACCGCCGAGATCGTCGCGCGAGTCAGGCGGCTTTTGGAGCTTCCGCCCGAGCCGGCCAGAGCTGCCCGCGATAGCGATCGATGAGCGCTTCCGAATCCCTCCGGATGTGCCCAAGCCGGACTTCCTTCCGAACCTGATCCGTGGTCACCGCACCCGCATCCACCGCATCCGCCAACAGCGCGTAGAAATAGGCTTCCTGATTGCGGTCGGGGTGGCGCGTGTAATTGGGTGCGAGCTTTCGGACGATCGGCAGCGCGAAGTTGAGCAGGCCGCGCTCGCGGAACGTGAAATCGATCGGGAGCCCGGTTTTCCACGGCTGAGTCCGGCGCTTCGTATTGTGGAGCAGCTTCGTTGCGGGCGTCAGGGTGTCGAAGTGATTCCACTCGGGCTCGAGCAGCCCGATCGCGTCGAGATTTTCGCGCTGGAGGTTGATCCAGTCGAGATAGTCGACCTCGTGCGCCCACAGCGCCTCCAGGTCGGCGGCAAAGCGCCAATGCTCGAGCCCCGAATTGTCGAGCAGCATGACCGAGGTCGCGAGCGGGTCGGTGATCTTGTGGTAGCCGGGCCGCGGCCTGCACCAGATCGCCTTGCCCTCGAGGTCGCGGCCGAACAGCTCGGCGACGTCACCGACCGCGAACACGTCCGGGTCGGTGACAAGCGCCAGCCCCTCGTAGCCGAGCAGTCCGGGAATTGCGAAGCGCACCGGCGTGAACGACTGAAGGTCATCCGGGTCCCATTCGCGCACGTGCCCGCCGCGGAGCAGCGTATGCCCGCGCTCCTGAAGCTCGGGGAAGTCGCTGGCATTGACGATCCGGACGTCGAACGCATCCGGGGTGCGGCTGTTGCGGCGGAAGCTGTGCGCCGAAACCAGCGCGCCCAGCATCTGCTTGTCGTTGGTGTGGATGACGACGGTCGGCTTCATGGCAGCCCTTATCTAGGGTCGGAACCGAGCGGCGCAAAGGCGGTCAGTGCGCGCCCTCCATGCTCTGGACGCGAACCATGGCGAGTGCGGCAGCGATCATCACGAGCGCCGCGGCGAGCATGGTCCAGATCGGCTCGTCGGGGAAAAAGGCCTTCATGATCGATCCCATGATGGTCGCGACCAGCAGCTGCGGCACGACTATGAAGATGTTGAAGAGCCCCATGTAGATGCCGAGCTTGCGCTGCGGCAGGCTGCTGGCGAGGATCGCGTAAGGCATGGCGAGGATCGACGCCCAGGCGATGCCGATCCCGATCTCGGAGACGACAAGCATCTGCGGATCCCTGATCACCAGGAAGCTCGCATAGCCGGCCGCGCCGCACAGCAGGCACAAGATGTGAGTCCGCGCCTTGCCGATCGAGCGGGCGAGCCAGGGCAGCAGCGCGAGCGCGGCGATCGCGGCGACGCCGTTGTAGACGGCGAAAAGGACTCCGACCCAATTGCCGGCGTCCTGATATCCGGCGCTTGCCGGATCGGGAGACAAATAGAAGTTGCGCGCAACCACGGGCGTCGTGTTGATCCACATGATGAACAGTGCGGACCAGCTGAAGAACTGGGCGACTGCGAGCCGTTTCATGATGTCGGGCATGCCCGAGAAATCGCCGACGATGTTCGCGAGCATGTTCGAGGCGCGGCCCTGCCGGGCGAGCACGATGCCCGCGGCGTTCGCGACCCCGTAGGCGATCAGCAGGCCGCCGAGCAGGTAGACTTCCTTCTCGAGCCGCCATCCGGTCACCGCGAAGACGATGCAGATGCCGAGCGCAATCCACAGCACGCTGGTGCCGAAGCTGCGGTTGGCAAGCGCCTGAATGGTTTGCTGTTCGGACGCTGGCGCGCCGTCACTGAACGAAGACATTTCCTCGGGCGAATATTCGCGGGTGCTGACGACCGTCCAAAGGACCGCGAGGAACAGCGCCGCGCCGCCAAACCAGAAACTGTAACGGACCGTGTCGGGAATGCCGCCGATGCCTCCCGTGTTCGACGCGCCCAGTCGATCGAGAACCCACGGGAAGATCGAACCGACGACCGCGCCCGCGCCGATGAAGGCCGTCTGCACCGCATAGCCGGCCGTATGCTGATCCTTGCGCAGCATGTCGCCGACGAACGCCCGGAACGGCTCCATCGAGATGTTGAGGCTGGCGTCGAGCATCCACAGCAGGATCGCGGCCATGAACAGTGTCGAGGACAGCGGCATCAGGACGAGCGAAAGGGCCGCAAGGATCGCGCCGGCGAGGAAATAGGGCCGTCGTCGTCCGAAGCGGCCGAGCCAGGTGCGGTCGGACATGTGGCCGATGATCGGCTGGACGAGCAGCCCGGTGAGCGGCGCCGCGATCCACAATGCCGGCAGGTCGTCGAGGCTCGATCCCAGCGACTGGAAAATGCGGCTCATGTTGGCGGTCTGGAGTGCGAAGCCGACCTGGATGCCGAGGAAGCCGAAGGAGATATTCCACAAGGCGCCGGCCGACTTGCGCGGCTTCTCGATGGCTTCAGGCCGGTTCATTCGATTCCCCTCCCCTGGCCCGCGCGGGCACGAGCGCTCGCCCGATAGGCTCTCGGCGTCATACCGAAGCGCTCGCGGAAACGCGCGGTGAAATGTGCAGGGCTGGAGAAGCCCACGTTGAATGCAATCTCGGAAATCTCCGCTCCGCTTCCGACCAACCTGCGCGCCGCGAGGTGAAGCCGGTGGATGCGCGAATAGTCGCTGAACGTCATGCCGAAGAGCTGACGAAAGCGCCGCGAAAAGTAAGTCGGGGAGAGGCGGCAAAGGGTCGCTGCCGATTCCAGACTGAGCGGCTCGGAAGGCATGGTGCGCAAGCGCTCCAGAGCCGGCAGCAAGCGTTCCGAGCGCGCTGGCGCATCCGAACATGCGACAGGCACACTCGGCTCTGCTTCGGCGACGGCCAGCAGCAGAAGTTCGATGATCCGCTCCACTGCCGTGTTGGAAGTTTCCGAACTCACGGCATCGACGAGCCATTCGCCCAGCATCGCGATACGGCCGCGGCTTCGACGATCCGGCACGGCGCAGAACGGCCGCGCGAGCGCCGACAGGTCGGCGGACAAGCCGAGGCTCTCGACGATGTAGGGATCGATCTGGACGAGCAGCCAATCCATCGCGCCGCGTTCCAGCGCGTAATCGTGATGGCGCATGGACGGAACGAAGACGATCGACCGGTCGTGGAGCCGGTGGCGGTATCCGTCCGCCGCGAATTCGCCGCGCACCCGACCGAACAGGACCAGCTCCGCGACGTCGTGGAAGTGCATGAAGCTGCCGATCCGGGACGCGTCGGGAGCCACTGTCACGCGCTCCGCGATCACGGAAGCGCCGACCGGAAGCTCAACCGGTTCGCAGATTGGACGCAGCACCATCCAGCAAGACCGTTATAGTTTCCGCTACAGGAGGCAAGTGCGCCCGAAGGGCAATCACCACAACTTCAGGATAGTTTATGACAATTCCGCAACAGTTGGCGGGACTGACGCAGCGCAGGCTCGGCTCTATGCTGTCGGGATGGCGACGTTGCTCCGGACTGCTCCGCTCGCGGGCGAGCTCGAAGATTGCGGGTTCATCCGCCTGCCTGGCGTGTTCGACGCGAAGTTCATGGATTCGCTCCTGCTCCGCGCACATGCGACGCTGTTTCGCGAGAGCGGTGACGCGCGCGATGCCGTGAAATCGAACGGCTCGCTGATCCACCTGGCCGACAATCCCGAATATGCGGACGTGATCGCGTCTCCAGCTTTGCTCGAGCGGCTTCGCTTGTGCGGCGCGACCGACCCCCGGTTCACAGGGGGATTCCTGATCTCCAAGCCGGGCGGCGGCCCGCCGCTGTTCTGGCACCAGGATTGGTGGGGCTGGGACGACGACAGCGCGTACCAGCCGCGCGGGCATCAATGGTTCGCGATGATCTACCTTACCGACACGAGCATCGAAAACGGGTGCCTGAGACTAATCCCTGGAAGCCACCGCAGGGACCATCCGCTGCACCACCTCGACACGGCCCATTCCGAAGGGATGCAGGCGTTCAAAGACCCGTCGAACCCGGCTTATGCCGATCATCCGGACCAGGTAGCGGTGCCGGTTCGCGCCGGCGACGTCCTCATCGGCGATGCGCGCCTCATCCACGGAGCGTTCGCGAACCGTACCGGCGAAGAGCGGCCCCTGCTGACCTTGTGGTTCATGCCGCATTGGAGTTCCATGCCTCCAGAAATGCGAGCGCTTGCCTACAAGGGTTTCATGCGCGGCGACGATATTCCGGCGAGCGCGGCGCATCCACGCACATTCCTCGACTGGCCCGAGCCATTGAAGCAGCGGATCGCGCAGCTGCTCCCGCCGGACGATGGCGGAGTTCCGCCATTGCGCTGGAACCGCATTCCCGACTTCGCGCGGCTGCAAGCGTGAAGCCTCTGATGGCTATTATCTTGGGGGCCTCCCTGCTGGCCCCCAGTGCGGGCGCGGCGGCAAGGGCGGTCGCCCCCACCGCTGCCGCCGCGCCCGCACGACTTGAGGAGGAGACTTTCTACCACATCTTCACGCGCTCGATGCGCGACAGCAACGGCGACGGCGAAGGCGACCTGAGGGGCATCGAGCAGAGTCTGCCGTACCTTCAGCGGCTGGGGGTGACGTCCATCCTGCTGACCCCACTCTACCCCTCGCCCTTCTATCACAATTATTTCGCGAGCAGCTTCGAAGGAGTGGACCCCGAATTCGGGACGATGGACGATTATCGAAGCCTTGTCGCGGCGATCCACGGGCGCGGCATGAAGCTCTACCTCGACCAGGAGTTCCAGTACGTCGCCTACGACCACCCGTGGTTCAAATCGGCGCTCGGAAACCCGCAATCGCCGTACAGCGACTTCTTCATCTTCAGCGGCCCGAACAACTCGAAGCCGGAATCGGCGGTGTTCGGGATCACCATCGCGCCGCGCTTTCCCGGCGCGGAGACCGGCATCACCACCCTGAATCTCAAATCGCCCAAACTCAGGGCCTGGGCCACGAGCTATTTGCTGAGCTGGGTCGATCCGAACGGCGACGGCGATTTTTCCGACGGCGTCGATGGATTCCGGATCGACCATATGATGGACGATCTCGACAACAAGCACATCCTCACCGGCCTGTTCGACGGTTTCTGGAAGCCGGTCTTCGCCACGCTCAAGGCACGCAACCCGAAGCTGCACCTGATCGCCGAACAATGGGACTGGGGCGACGGCGGCGATTTCCTGCGGCGCGGCGGGGTCGACGCGGCATTCGCTTTCCCGCTCACCAGCGCAATCCGCAGCTTCGACAAGGCCAAGATCGTCAAGGCGATCGAGCAGCTCGACAAGGCCATTCCGGCTGGCAAGACCGAACTGGTCTTCGTCGAAAATCACGACATGGCGCGGATCGCGTCGGATCCCGGAATCACGGCCGAAAAGCTGCGCACCGCTGCGACGCTGATGACGTTGCTGGCAGGAACACCGTCCATCTATTACGGGCAGGAGCTTGGAATGAGCGGGACGCCGCGCGAGATTCGGTCCGACGAACGCGAGATCGGCATGCGCGAAGCGTTCGAGTGGGACGCCAGGGTCGAAGCTCCGCACGCCGCCATCTGGTATAAAGGCCCAAAGAATTACTGGACCGAGCGCTTCGCCAGGGACAACGACGGCGTTTCCGTCGCCGAGCAAGATGCCGACCCCGGCTCGCTCCTCAATCACTATCGGCGCCTGCTGAAGCTCCGCGCGTCGGATTCGGCGTTCCGCTCCGGAACGCAGCGTGTGATCCCGACCAACGGCAAGCTCCTGATCGTCGAACGAGCGGATGGCGGCGAGAAAGCGCTGATTATCGCCAATCTGTCCGGCGAGGCAGCAGAATATCTCGTTTCCGGCCGCGATCTGCTCTCCGGCTCGCGCATCGACGGCGTACAACTGCAGCCGTATCAGGCGGCGGTCATCCGGCCCTAGACAGGTGACTGCGCTGGTATAGGTTCGTTCCGTTCTGGCCGCGGCTGCGGCGGGGGAGCGCCGCGGATGAGCCTTTCGGCAATCGATCTCATTGTCGTCATCGCCTATGCGATCGGCATCTTCAGCCTTGCCCAGTGGGTCTCGCGCGAAAAGGCGGGACATACCAAGGACACGTCCGACTACTTCCTCGCATCGAAGAACCTGCCATGGTGGGCGATCGGGTCGTCGCTGATCGCGGCCAACATCTCGGCCGAGCAGATCGTCGGCATGTCCGGGTCGGGTTATGCAATCGGGCTCGCGATTGCCTCCTACGAGTGGATGGCCGCGGCGACGCTCCTAATCGTCGGCAAGTTCTTTTTGCCGATTTTCCTCAAGAACCACATCTACACGATGCCGCAGTTCCTCGAGCGGCGGTACGGCGGGCTGATCCGCACCTTGATGGCGATCTTCTGGCTCGCCCTCTACATCTTCGTCAACCTGACCTCGATCATCTGGCTCGGCTCGATCGCGGTGAACAAGGTTGCTGGCGTCGACCAGGATGTCGCCCTCGTCATGCTCGGCGCGTTCGCCTTGCTCTATCAGCTGCGCGGGGGCCTGAAGGCGGTCGCGCTGACCGATATCGTCCAGGTGACCCTGCTCGTGCTCGGCGGCCTCGTCGTCGCCTTCCTGACGCTGACGGAGATCGGCGGCGGCGACCTGTTCGCCGGCTTCCACAGGCTGGTGACGGCCGCGCCCGACCACTTCCACATGATCCTGGAGAAGGACGATCCGCACTACATCGATTTGCCCGGCCTTTCAGTGCTGCTCGGCGGGATGTGGATCGCCAACATCGCTTACTGGGGCTTCAACCAGTACATCATCCAGCGTGCGCTCGCGGCGAAGAGCCTCGATGAAGCGCAGAAGGGCGTGATCTTCGCCGCTTACCTCAAGCTCATCATGCCGCTGATCATCGTGCTTCCGGGCATCGCCGCGGTGGTGCTCGCCCCCGACCTCGCCAAGCCCGACCAGGCCTATCCGACGATGATGCGGCTGCTTCCGCCGGGCCTGCTCGGGCTCGTGTTCGCAGCGCTGATTGCGGCGATCGTCGCTTCGACCGCGTCCAAGATCAACTCGATCGCGACCATCTTCACGCTCGACGTCTATGCCAAGCGCCGCCACGAGCGCACCCGCGCCGAGGACGATTGCGGGAAAAGCAAAAGCGAGGAAAAGCACCTCGTCCTCGTCGGGCGGATCACCGCGGTGACCGCGATCGTCATCGCGATCCTCGCCGCGCGGCCGCTGCTCGGAAGCTCGGAACAGGCGTTCCAGTTCATCCAGGAATTCACCGGCTTCTTCACACCGGGGATTACGGTGATCTTCCTGCTCGGCCTGTTCTGGAAGCGCGCCAACGAAGCCGGCGCGATCGTCGCGGCTGTCACCTCCGTCGTGCTGTCGACGATCATGAAATACACGTTGCCCGCCGCCGCGTTGCCGCAGGGCGTCAACGATTATCTGACGCCGTTCATCAACCGCATGGGGGTCGTGTTTCTCGTCTCGCTGTCGCTCGCGGTGATCGTCAGCCTCGCCACCCGGCAGCGCGAGGGCGCCGACACCATCGACACCGCCGACGTCCGCTACCGCACCAGCGCCGGCTTCAACGTCGGAGCGCTCGGCGTCATCCTGATCCTGATCGCCCTGTACGCGACCTGGTGGTGATTAAAGGACGCTGGACTCCCGCACGGTCAGCCTGACCGGGAGCACCTGGTCCTTGGCGGCGCCGATTTCGATCGACTGGACAAGCGTGTCGATCAGCGCCTCGGCGGCGCGGCGAGCGTCCTGGGTGACGGTCGTCAGCGGCGGGCTGGCGAGGCTCGCGGCGGGAATGTCGTCGAAGCCGACGACCGCCGTCTCGGGGACGCTGCGGCCAGCCTGCTGAAGCGCGTGCATGGCGCCGATCGCGGCGATGTCGCTAGCCGCGAAAATCGCGTCGAAATCGGCATTGGCGCCAATCAGCTGCGCGGCCGCTGCCCGTCCATCGCCTTCGCTTGGCGCCGCATCGGCGCGAAGCTGCTCGTCGGGCTGCAGTCCGGCCGCACGGAGCGCCCTCGAATATCCGCGCCACCGCTCCTGCACTTCGGGGAAGCCCGGGCCGCCGGTGCCGATAAACGCGATCCGCCGCCGGCCCTGTCGAAGCAGATGCGTCGTCGCTTCGAACCCGCCCTGCTCGTTGTCAGACGAGACGGTCGCGCCGATCTCGCCTTCGGCCGCCGAGCCCCAGCGCACGAAATGGGTGCCGCGCTCGACCAGTTTCTCGAGCCTCGGCCGGTGCTGGAGATAGTCGCCGTAGCCGAGCAGGATGATTCCGTCGGCCTTGCGGCTGTCCTCATAATCCACGTGCCAGTCCGACGACAGCTGCTGGAAGGAGATCAGCAAATCATAGCCGCGGTCGGCGCAGCGGCGAACCATCGGCCCCAGGAGCGACAGGTAGAAGGGGTTGATCTCGCTATGGTCGGGCAGTTCCTCGAAGAACAGCAAAGCGAGCGTCTTCGCCTGCTGCCGGCGCAGCCCCGAGGCGTTCTTGTCGACCTTGTAATTGAGCTGTTCGGCCGCGGCGAGTACGCGCCGGCGCGTTGCCTCGCTGACCGACGGATTGCCGGAGAGCGCGCGCGAAACAGTGGGCTGCGAAACCCCCGCGATCGCCGCAATGTCGAAGGAGGTCGGCCGCCTCTGCGTCATCGTGCGGCGAGTCTTAACGTGCTGAATACGTATGTATAGCGGCCCCTGCCGTTCCGCTTCCGAAATCCTCTGATACTCTCATCCTTGGGAGAGGGGTCCTCGTACCCCTTTAGAACTGTGCCCGGCTCGCGCAGCCGGATCGAAGGGGGACAGGTTTCATGATCAGCACGACTTCGCGTTGGCGGTTCGCGGCGGCGGTGAGCCCGCTCGCGCTGATGATTGCCGCAACGCCGGCCTTCGCGCAGGACACGACGGATGACGCCCAGCCGGTCATTACCGGAGAGGCGACCGCGGCGCAGCCGGAAACCCCGCCGCCGAGCGACACCGCAGCCAACGCGGAGAACAGCGATCAGCCACAGGCGCAGTCGAGCGCCATCGTCGTCACCGGCTTCCGTGCGTCGTTGCGCAGCTCGACCGCAAAGAAGAAGAACTCCGAAACGGTGGTCGAATCGGTCACCGCCGAAGACATTGGCAAGCTGCCGGACAACAGCATCGCCGAATCGATCGCCCGCCTTCCCGGCCTCGCCGCACAGCGCAACAACGGTCGCGCGCAGATCATCTCCATCCGCGGCTTCGGCCCCGATTTCTCGACCACGACCCTGAACGGGCGCCAGCAGACCACCACCAACGACAGCCGCGCCGTCGAATTCGACCAGTATCCGGCGGAAATTCTCGCCGGCGTCGATATCTACAAAACCGCCGAGGCCGACCACACCGCGGGCGGGCTTGTCGGAAGCATCGACCTGAGGACGATCCGTCCGCTGGATTACGGTCAGCGCGTCCTCGCCGTCGGCATCCGCGGTGCTTACGTCGATCAGAAGCTGCTCCCGAAATCGAAGGACAAGGGTGGCCGCGTGTTCGCCACCTTTGTCGACCAGTTCGCCGACGACCGCGTCGGCCTCGCTCTCTCGGCGGCCTATACCAACGAGCCGTACCAGACTCGCGACTGGAACGCCTGGGGTTACTCCGATTATCCGAGCGGCAACCAGGGCATGTACGGCGTGAAGACCTGGTTCGAGACTGACCAGCTCAAGCGCTTCGGCGGCACCGCCACCCTGCAGGGGCGCCTCAGCGACAATGTGACGATGACGCTCGACGGCTTCTACTCGCACTTCGTCGACGACATCGATCAGAAGGGTCTCGAAATGCCCTTCAAGTTCAGCCCGTTCAACCAGGTGCTCGATGAGACGTCGTCGGACGGCATCGTCACCTCGGCGACCCTGCAGGGACTGCCGCTGGTCGAGAATTATGCGACCGACAAGAAGGCCGACCAATATGCGCTCGGCTGGAACACCTTGTGGGATGGCCACAACGGCTGGCGGGCGCTGGCGGACCTCAGCTGGTCAAGAACCGACCGGACGGAGCATCGCATCGAAACGACCGCGGGCGTCATGTACGGGCGCAACCAGCCGACGGACGTTGGTTGCCTACTGGTGAATGGGTGCGCCACCGTTTCCTTTACGAACACCGATCACGGACCCGAATATGTCAGCAATTTCAATGCCGCCAACCCGGCGCTGGTGCTGACCGACGTCGAGGGCTGGTCAGGCGGCAGCTTCGTCCAGGCGGGATACGACAAGGTCCGCTCGAGCAAGGACGACCTCAAGGAAGCGCGCGGCGAGATCGAACGCGAGATCGGCACCTTCCTCAAGTCCATCAAGGTTGGCGTCGATTACACCGACCGCGCCAAGACCCTGGGGCAGGTCGAAGGCTTCCTGGCACCGCCAGTCGGACAGGTCCAGGCGGCCATTCCGACGAGCATTTTGGAGCCGACGTTCACGCTCGACCGCGGATTCGGCCCGATCCTTTCCTGGGATCCGCGCGCAGTCGAACGAGAGGGTATCCTCCGTTTCATCGACAACACCCAGCCGAACTCCGGCTACGATGTGACCGAGAAGGTCTGGACTCCGTATGTCATGGCGTCGCTCGACAGCCAGCTTGGCGCCGCGAGGCTGACCGGCAACGTCGGCTTTCAGGCCGTCCACACGGATCTGACGTCGACCAGCCTCGCATTTCCCGAGGCAAAGGACGATTACTGGATGTGGCTGCCGAGCGTGAACCTCAACTTGCGCTGGGACAACGGCTGGGTGGTGCGCTTCGCCGCGGCGAAGCAATATATGAGGCCGCGGCTTACCGACCTCAATAACGCAATCAGCTTTCATTACGATTCGACGCTCGACATCTACAACGGCAGCGGGGGCAATCCCTTCCTTCGCCCGTTCCAGGCGAAAGCCGTCGATCTCAACCTGGAGAAATATTTCGGGTCGAAGGGCTACGTCGCGCTGCAGACCTTCTACAAGCACATCGATACCTACATCGCCGGCGGCATCGACGAGAATTTCGATTATTCGCAGTTCCCCCCGCCGCCCAACGAACCCGTCCCGCCGACCGCCATTGGCCGATTCAGCGGCAATGTGAACACGCACGGCGGGCATATGTACGGCGCCGAGCTTGCCGGCACGCTGCCGTTCGACATCTTCTCGCCGTCGCTCGACGGGTTCGGACTTACCGGCGGCGCTGGGTACACCAAGACCAGCATCACCGATTTCAACGGCAACAAGAGCGTCATTCCTGGCTATTCGAAGTGGGTCGCCAATCTCACCGCCTTCTACGAGAAGTACGGCTTCAGTGTTCGCGGGAGCATGCGCTATCGCTCGAAGTTCCAGGGTGACTTCGTGCTGTTCAGCGGCGGGCTCGACCGCCAGTTCGTGCTGTCGGAGACGATTTTCGACGCGCAGGTCGGATACGACTTCCCGACGACTTCGCGCCTGGCGGGACTGTCCGTTTACGTTCAGGGCCAGAACCTGACGGACGAACGGCAGGCGACGATCGCACTGGCCGACAATCCCAATTCATGGCTCAAGTATCAGACTTACGGCCGCCGGTTCCTTGCAGGCGCAACCTATAAGTTCGGCCAACGCGCTGCGCCTCCGCCGCCTCCACCCCCGCCACCGCCGCCGCCGCCGCCGCCCGTCGCGACGCAGACCTGCGC
>NZ_WJSQ01000010.1 GCF_009720245.1 Sphingomonas segetis
TGGTGGGCGGCGGCCGTGTGGCGCGCTTGGAGCAGCCCGGAAGCGGGGCCCTTCGCGCGCGCGGCGGCGGTCGCGTCCGGCGCGATCCTCGTCCACAGCCTGGCCGATTTCCCGCTGCGCACCGCCGCCGTCGGCGCCTGCTTCGCGATGTGCCTTGCCTTGCTCGCGGGCAGCCGATCGGTCAGGCGGGCGGAGGAGAACGAGCTCAGGCCGACGCGGCACGTGGTCATTTGACCGGCGCAGCGGCCGATCCGGGGCGCCGCTGAGCGGGAAGGCCGAAGGGGGGAGTCTTGGCAGCTTACTGGGCGCTCTTCGCCTTCTTCGCGGCCGGTGCGATCATCGCGGGATCGTTCACCGGTGAGAACGTGCGGCGGCCCGGCGCGATCTTCGCGATCGGTGCCGTGGCCATGACCCTTATGATCGGCTTGAGATACAATGTCGGCGGCGACTGGCAGACGTATGAGTTCATGTATTATCGCGCCGGGCCGCTGGCCTTCGCTGACGCGCTGTCGATCGGGGACCCCGCCTACCAGGCGGTGAACTGGGTCGCCTACAATTTCGACGGCGACGTCTGGCTGGTGAACTCGATCTGCGCGATATTCTTCGTCTGGGGGCTGTTCCGCCTCTGCCGGACGCAGCCCTACCCGTGGCTCGCACTGCTCGTCGCCGTCCCTTACGCAGTGATCGTCATCGCAATGGGCTACACCCGCCAGGCGGTGGCGCTCGGCCTCATCATGGCCGGGATCGCCGACTTCCTTCGCGGAGGCTCGGTGCTGCGCTTCGGGATCTATGTCGCCGCCGCTGCCCTGTTTCACAAGACCGCGATAGTTGCCTTCCCGGTGGTCGCGCTCGCGACCGATCGCAACCGCCTCGTCAACATGCTGATCGTGCTCGCGGGCGGCATTTTGCTCTACGACCTGTTCCTCGGCGACGCGATGGACAATTTCGTCGAAAACTACATTCGCGCCGCTTATTCCGCCCAGGGCGCCGCGATCCGGATCGGAATGAACATGCTCGCCGCAACCGTCCTGTGGCTTGGCCGGCGCAAGCTCGAGCTGGCAAGAGTGGAATGGAAGGTGTGGAGGAACTTCTCGCTGGCGTCGGTCGCGTCGCTCGTATTCCTGGTCATGAGCCCCTCGTCCGCGGCGGTCGACCGGATTTCGCTCTACATCATCCCGCTGCAGATGGCGGTGCTCGGCAGGGTGCCGCTGATCTTCAAGTCGCGGCTGTTCGGAACGGTCCTCGTCGCAAGCTATTGCTTCGCAGTCGAGTTCGTGTGGCTCAATTTCGCCCAGTTTTCCGACGCATGGGTTCCATATCAGCTGTTCGCGATCTAGCGTTCGCCAAGTCTCTAGGTGACCAGAAGAATGCGGCTGACAGCCTTCACCAAATATGGCCCGATGGCCGCCAGCACCCGCCAGCGTCTGCTGCAATATGCGCCGGCGCTCGAGGCTGCCGGAGTCGAGCTCGATTTCAGGCCGCTGCTCGACGATGGGTATGTCGCGAGCCTCGCGACCGGAAAGCGTTACGACAGAAGGAGGATCGCCGCGGCCTACCTGCGGCGGCTGCGCGACATCGCTTTCGAGCCCCTCGGCGACGTGGTGTTCGTCTACGCCGAACTCCTCCCGTGGCTGCCTTCCGCGCTTGAACGGCTCCTCCTTCGGCGTGGGCGGCCGATCATCTACGACATCGATGACGCCTTCTTCCACACCTACAACCGCCACCGAAGCGCGCTCGTGCGCTCCATCCTCGGAAGGAAGTTCGAGCCCCTGCTGCGTTCCGCTGCAGCCTGCATCTGCGGAAACGCCTATCTGCGCGGCTACGTCTCGCAATATTGCAGCCGCACGTATGTCATTCCGACGGTCGTCGATACGGACGGTTACAAACCCGCGCCCAAAGCCCATGAGCCGCTGCCCGTGATCGGCTGGATCGGTTCCCCCACCACGTGGCGCTATGTTCGTCCGCTGCTTCCCTTGTTGCAGGAACTGGTGAGCGACGGCCGTGCTCGGGTGAAGATCGTCGGCGCGGGCGCCGCGGCGAGCGGCGACAGCTTTCCCGGCCTCGAATTCGTCGACTGGTCGGAGGCGAGCGAGATCGAGCAGGTCCAATCGTTCGACATCGGGATCATGCCCCTCCCCGACGACGACTGGGCTCGCGGCAAGAGCGGGTACAAGCTGATCCAGTACATGGCCTGCGGAGCGCCCGTCGTGGCGTCTCCGGTCGGCGTCAACGCCGAGATGGTTCACGGTGACAGTAACGGTTTTCTTGCCAGCACTCCGGATCAGTGGCGCAATGCGCTTGACCGTCTAGTCTGCGATTCAGCGCTCAGGCACCGGATGGGACAGGAAGGTCGAAGGCTCGCTGTCCGCGACTATTCACTTGTCGCGCACGGACCGCGGTTCGTCCGCATCATTCTCGACTGCGTTCGGAGTTCAACGTAGCCAGCTTAGAGTACAAATTCGAATATGTGTCGACTGCTTTGTTGAGATCGAAGAGCTTTCGGGCGTGGGCCCGAATTGCACCCGGCGAATAAGCGAGTGCTTCCATTCGATTCAACGCATCGGCGTAGCATTGATCGTTAAACTCGCGAATGATCGTGCCGCCGCCTGTCCTTTCAATCACCCGCTCGACATCGCCGACGCCGGAATTCGCTACCATCGGGATGCCCATTGCAAGCATTTCGCCCAACTTAGTTGGAGCACATGCCTCCGCGGAAAACGACGCTCTTTTGAACGCTATGCCAAGGTCGGCGGCGGCGGCAAGCTTGGGGACTTCGTCTCGCCCTGCGGTACGGATGATGAGGCTTCCTTGGTTTACCCCAGCGCGACGCGCCTCGCCGAAAATCAATCGGGCGTTCTCCATCGTCACGAGCAGGAAGCGTGCGCCGGGATTCCGGCGTTTGTACACACTGAAGAAGTCCATCATCTCTGTGAGCATGTAGCTGCCCCCCAAAGACCCAAGGTAGCCGAGCACAGGAGCGTAGGCGTCGATGCCCAGCTGCGCACGCGCGGTATCGCGTAGCGTGGCAGCCGGAATGAAATGCGAGAAGTCAACGCTCGTCGGGATGACCGAAATGCTGTTCGCACGCCCGGCGAGTTCTGGACGGCGAAGCAGGGTCTCCTTCGCGGTTTCGGTGAGGCTGACAATATAGTCCGACGTCTGCAGCAGGTTCGATTCCAGGCGTTTGAAGTAATGATAGATGCTTCGATACAGGCGGCTGTTGAGGTCCCAGCTGCCGCTATCGACCCGTTCGTCGGGCCAAAAGCCGCGCATGTCGAACAACAGCGGCACTTGGCGATGGCGCTTGAGCTTGAAGGCGGCGACCGCTGCGACATAGCTGCGGCAATGAACGAGATCGAACCGCCTTCGCCGGTTCAGCGTGAAGGCCTTCCGCGTAAGTCGGACAACGTCATAGACCGTCGATATCACCGGCGGTTTGTGATGGTAATGAAGGGGAAGCCAATCGATGCCACCTGCCACACAGAGTGCGCGCACCGCTGGTTCCTCGTTGGTCAGGGCGAGATGCTTTTCAAAAGAGAGCACGGTGATTCGATGGCCGCGGTCTGCGCAGCCAAGGAGGTACGGAAGCACTTGGGAGCGGCCGAGTGGGTCGGTAAGTCCATCATAGCTGAGGTACAGAACCGTAGCTGGAGTCACGGAGGGGGCATCTGCAGCAACTGTTCTTCCTTTTCCACCAGCGGTGTAGCAAGATCGGACCGTGCCGCAATCGCAGTCAGGGACTCCCAAAAAAGGCAAGCACGTGCCGGATGCTTTCGGATTCGTCGAGCGTCGGGACTGCCCCGTGTGCGGTTGCAGCCGAACCACAACGGCCTTCCGAATTCCATTCGACAAAGGCGCAATCGGGCGGTTTCTCCGTGACTATTATGCTGTTGATCCAAGACTGCTGCGTGCCGCCCCCTATGAGCTGATGCGCTGCCCGGATTGCACCCTCATCTTCCAACGGTTTGCCGGAGATGATGCATTGCTCGACGAACTCTATGGCAAGTGGATCAACCATTCCTACGTGCCCGAGCTCGATCAGCAGTACCGGGCCGAAGTCTCGGCGCCCCTGCGCTCGCGCGACGGCCATGAAATTCTGATCGCCGCCGATGTTCTCAGCATTAGGCCCGAAGGGATGACCGTTTTGGATTTCGGCATGGGTTGGGGGATGTGGGCGCGTATTGCCAAGCAGTTTGGATGCGACGTCTACGGTCGGGAAATTGCGGCAGACAGAGTAGAATATGCTGTGCGCCACGGCGTCCGCCCGATCAAGATTGACGAACTTGGCAAGCCGATGTTCCACTTCATTAACACCGAACAGGTCATGGAACATGTCCGCGACCTCGCGGCGACCGCAAGTCAGCTCGCTCAGTCGCTGCGCCCTAACGGGATTTTGAAAATCTCGGTTCCTAACGCGGAAGGCGCGCTGCGAATCGCCGGCGACCTTCGTTCCGAGCGCTGCCGCGGGACCATTGAAGAGCTCATGCCGGTACACCCGCTTGAACATGTAAACAGCTTCACACGCCAAGCTCTTTCGAAACTCGCCGAACGTCTTGGCTTGAAAGTCATCCGCCCTGGCATCGCGCAGCGTTATGCCTTCTTGAAGCGGCGTGGCTCAATCCTACTAACGGAGCCGGCGAAAGCACTAAAGGAGCTGGTTCGACCGATCTACCAATATCACAACCGGTCAAATCTCTATGTGTGGATGCAAAAGGCGGGATGAAGGCGCGCGGTTCAGCTGACCGTGGCTACTCCCGTTCCGGAGGGTTCGCCGATGCGGCTCGTCTTCATCAAGCCGGCGACCAACTGAATTCGCTACTTCGAAGTCCCATTGGTGAGCAGCGCGACATAACGGTCGATCGCCGCGGATCCGCTAATTTCTTCGGCCCGCGACCTCAGAACGTGGCCCGAGACCGGCGATTGAAGCGCCGTCTTCATTGCGTCTGCAAGGGAAGCAGGGTCATTGCACGGCACCAGCGGTCCATATTTGCCGCCTTGCAGGATCTCGGCCGGGCCGCTCGGACAATCGGTCGAGACCACAGGCACCCCGGCGTGCATTGCCTCTATCAGCACGTTGCCAAATCCCTCATAGTCTGAGGAAAGCACAAAGAGATCGGCCGAGGTGAGCAGCCTCTGCGGATCCAGAACGAAACCCGAAAGCACCACGTCTTCAGCGACACCCAACTGTTCTGCCAGCTCAAGCAACTCCTCCCGCAGCGCACCTTCACCGACGATCATCAACCTGGCTTCGCGACCGCGGCGCAGGCGTGCGAACGCGTCGATTAGTAGCTTGTGGTTCTTTTCGGCCTTGAGATTGCCGATGGCGATGATCCGGTCACCTACGCCGCCCCATGCTGGCTCGCTGGCGAGTTCGGGATTCACTTCGGTCTGCGGCAGCGGATTATAGATCACTTGAAATTGGTCGAGGGAGACTCCGGACAGCCGGGCGAGATCGGCGGCTGCTCCGTGCGAAACCACCACGCGGACGTCCGCAAGCGGATAAAACAGCCGGACGCTCCATTTGAGCGCGTGCATTGCCGATCGCGATCCGCCGTAGTGAAGGCTCAATTGGGTATGATCGCTGACGATCAGCCGGGCGCTGCTTCGCGCAATCAGCTTGGCGACGATCGCTGCGATGGTCACGGGCCACATGCGGGCCTGGACCACGTCCGGGCGTTCGCAGCGTAGATAGCGAACCAAGGGGCAAACGGCGTTGCGGATCCGCGCCGCCTTCAGATCGACAACCCGTATCTCAGGCGGGAGCCGTTCCAATAACTGCCCAGTAGCTTCCATCAACACGAAGTCGACCCGGTGGCCGAGCTCCACGAGTCGGCGTGCGATATGCAACGCAACTCGCTCGGCCCCGCCGCCGGCCAGATTCGGAAGCACGAACGCGATGTGTGTGATCCTGTGTATCGCAGCGGTCACCTGGCGCTCCAGCGCACCCGCCACTGGTGGTAGGAAAAAAGGTACCAGATGAGCGCGAAATTGACCTTCCTCCCAGCGCGGTAGCTGTCGACCAGACCCCGCATCGCCTTGCGGTCGAACTCATCCGCCGGCTCCGACAGCACGTCGGCAATGCGTCTTCGGAGATCGCCCCGCACCCAATTCAGAATGGGTGGCGCGAAGCCACGTTTGGGTAGTTCGTACAACTCGCGTGGCAGATAGCGGCCGAGCACCGCCTTGAGCGCCACTTTGGTTGTGCTGCCATCGATCTTGAACCGCGCCGGCAGTCTGGCTGCGAACTCGACCAGCCGATGGTCGAGCATCGGCTCGCGCCCTTCGAGGCTGTGGTACATCGTTGTCCGATCGACCTTAACCAGGATGTCGTCGGGGAGGTAGTTCTTGAAATCCCATTCGCCCATCTGGCTGACGAGATCGCCGCGTAGCTCGGGCGGCAGAAAGGGCTCGCGATAGGATGGGAACAGGTGCGTGATATAGCTTGCGCTGGAGCCGCCGAAACGGCGCTGCATGAACTTGAGAAACGAAGCAGACTCGAGGAGTGCGGCCTGGCGGCGCCAGCGTTCGCTTTGGTGCACGCTCGAAAGTGTAGCCCGTAGCTTCAGCCCGGTGCGTGCCGCTGCTCGCCCTGCTCGTCCGAGCGCTCGAGTTTGGCCCCAGCGGCGGATCAGCTCGACATACCGCGTGTAGCCTCCAAACAGTTCGTCCCCGCCGTCGGCGCTCAGCACCACCTTCACGCCGTGCTCGCTGGCGAGTTGCGACACGAACGCTGTCGCGATGCCGGAGGCGTCTCCATGCGGCTCGTCGAAGATGTCCCCATAATGATCGAGGATGTCGAGCGCCGCCTGTGAAGTCAGAATCCGTGAATGATGGGTCGTCCCCAGATGCCTCGCAATGCGCTCCGCTTGTGGCGCCTCGTTTAAACCAGGCTCCTCGAAGCCAATCGTGAAGGTGCGTAACTCGCCGTGTTGGCGGGCCAGCACCGCTGCTACCAGTGAGCTATCGACGCCTCCGCTGAGGAACACGCCGACGGGCACATCCGCGACCATCCGGTATGCGAAGGCATCCTCCACCAGCCTCTCAAGCTCGTCGACCACATCGTCCAACTGGCGCGCATTCCAGCGCGCGTCCGCGTCAAACGTGACGTCCCAGTAACGATGAAGCTCGACCTGGCCATCGCGGAACGTCAGCCAGTGCCCGGGCGGAACCTTGTGGACATCTCCCAAGATCGATCGTTCCTGGCCAACGTAGCCGAGCGAGATGAACTGCGACAAAGCGTCTGCATCGATAGAGTCCGAGCAGGTTGCGCCAAGATACGGTTTCAGTGCCTGCAACGTACTGCCGAAAGCAATTCTCTTGCCTGAAGTGCAGTAGAAAAGCGGTTTGACGCCCACCCGGTCACGGCAAAGGTGCAGCTCCCGCGTCCGCTCGTCGTAAATGGCGAAAGCGAAGATGCCGATGAAACGCTTAACGCAATCGCGTCCCCAGCGGTCGAAGGCTTTCATTATGACTTCTGTGTCGCTTGCGGATGCGAACGTGTCGCCAAGAGCACTCAGCTCAGCCCGGACCTCGGCGTAGTTATAGATTTCGCCGTTGAATGTGATCAGCAGGCTACCGCGCCGCATGGGCTGGTGGCCGTGCGGCGACAGGTCGATGATCGCGAGCCGGCGGTGGCCCAGGCCGACCCCGTCCGCAAAGTGAATGCCCGCATCATCCGGACCGCGCCGCGCGATCGCCGCGCTCATCGCCTCAAGGGTCGACCGTTCCACCCGCCCGTCTATGAATCCGCAGATGCCGCACATCGCCGCTTAACGCAGCCCCGCGCTGCGCAGCACCAACTTTACTGCTTCCTTGGCGTGGAATAGGTCTGGCTTGGCCGTACGAAGCAACCTCGACCACGCAGTGCCAATTGGACCCTTTTGGATCATCAATTGGGTGAAGAAGCGGTTCTTCATGGCGATGCGATCACGAAGCCAGGCGTCCGCAACCCGTGAGCCGACCTGTTCGCGCAAGGGCGCCGCAATGTGCCGGAGCATGGCCACCTCGTGTCCGTAGTCAGCCTGCTCGACCGTATAGGATGCGTTGCGACCGTGCCGAGTCCAGACGCCGACATGTTTATTGGCAACGAGCACCTTGCCCTTGAGCGCCAGCCGGCAGAGCGAGTCGGTATCAGCGCCCAGCGAGTCGAGAACGTAGAAGTTTGTCTCGAGCGCCATGCCGCGATTGTAGATCACTGCAAAATGCTGGCTTGCCCCGAGTTCCGGCCAGCCCAGCACATAATCGGAACCGTCCATGACCGTCAGCTCGGCCGACACCCGTAGCGGTGTCAGTCTGACCGTGCCGTGAGCATCGTCGAGGCCCTTGGATCCCGCCGCATATAGGACCGCCTCACGATGCTCGCCGAGCGCTTCCATCGCCGCGCTGAAGAAGGTCGGATCGTCATAAAAGTCGTCGCCGTCGAGGTTCACGGCCCAATCGCCACTGGTCAGTTCGTAAAGGCAGCGGCGGTAATTCTCGACGCGACCCAGGTTGCGTGGAGTGCGCGTGACCTTCACCTTGCCGCCTGTGTAGCGCCGTGCGATGTCGAACGTTCCGTCGGTCGAACAGTCGTCGGACACCACGACCTCGAGATTTGAATAGCGCTGAGCAAGGACGCTCTCGATCGCCCGTGCGATATACTTTTCGTGATTGTAGGTGGGGATGCTCACCGACAGCAGTGGCAGGGGATCGCTCGCACGTCGGGGAACGGACTTCGGCACTGCTCCTGTTCTAACGGCGATGCTCGGATCGACGCAACAATGGGCTGGCTCGCGCGAAGGCCGGCGCTAGAAGCTGATCCGGTCGGAGCATGGCAGCAAGTGAGCATCGGACGTCATACCACATACAATCTGATAGGAGGTCTTCTACCGGTCTTCGTCAGCTTGATTTCAGTTCCGCTGTATCTCCACCTGATAGGCGAGGAACGGTATGGTGTGCTCGCAATCGCCTGGACCTTGCTCGGGTACTTCAGTCTCTTCGACCTCGGTCTCTCGAAAGCGACAGCACAGCGGATCGCCGCTGGTACCGGCGAGCAAGAGGACACAGCAGTCACTTTCTGGAGCGCCTTGGTCGTCAACGTGGCGATGGGCATCGTCGGTGGCATAATCCTGTTCTTCGCGGCGCAGCTTGCTTTCATTCACTACCTAAAGGTTTCTCCCGATCTTCGGCCTGAGATTGCAGCCTCCGTGCCGTACTTGGCCGCGGCGGTTCCGATCGCCACGATCGGAGGGGTTTTGACTGGAGCATTGATAGGTCGGCAACGATTCCTTGAGACAAATACAATTTCTGCAGCGTCGACGGTTCTCAGTCAGCTTGCGCCCATTGCCGTCGCTTTGGTCTTCGGCGTTCAATTGACTGCGCTGATTGCTACTGCACTGGTCGTTCGTTTTGCAGCCCTGCTGTTGTTGCACCATCAATGCACGAGGCACGTGACTCGCGGAGCCGACGTACGCTTCAGTCCGGCGGAAGCGTGGCGGCTACTCAAATTTGGCGGATGGGTGACGGTTTCGGCATTTGTTGGACCGCTTATGACAGTATTGGACCGGTTCGTCATCGGCGCTCTCCAAGGTGCCGTAGCGGTGGCTGTCTATACTGTTCCATGGCAGCTTGCGCAGCGGCTGCTGCTCCTGCCCGGATCCCTGCAGCTCGCACTTTTCCCCCGGCAAGCTGCCGCCAACAGCAAGGATCAGATTCGGCTTACGCGAGCCGGCATCCGAACGGTAGCGATAGTAACGGCTCCCCTCGTCGTCGGTGGGGTGTTCTTGATGGACCCGTTCCTCAAGCTTTGGATCGGCGGCGACTTCCACGTAATGGCATCAGAGGTCGGCCGGATCGCACTCTTCGGTTTTTGGGCGAACGGAGTCGCCTATGTTCCGTTCGCCCAGATAGAAGCGAGGGGCCACGCGCGCCGCGCGGCAGTCGTGCACCTCCTGGAGTTACCGTTCTACCTGATCAGTCTTTTTGTTCTGATGAGAGCGTTCGGGTTGGCTGGCGCTGCCGGCGCCTTCGCTCTGAGGTGCGCCGCCGATGCCGTCGTGTTCAACACGATCTGTCTAGGTCGCTTCGCGGCCTGGCGGGAGCCGCTGGTCCTGGGCGGCTTGTTGTTGATGGCTTTGCTTTGTGCAGACATCTTTCCAACCTTCGGATGGGCTTGGTTCCTCAGTTTTGGAGCGATGCTTGCGATTGTTTGCGCCGGCTGTTGGATGTTTGCGCCATCGGAACTGAGCGCCGTGGTCAGGCACAATATGTCGCGGATGAACCCTGCTCTGCGATTGCCGTAGGCTTTCGGGCAATCACTACATGCTGACTGGCAAAGAGCCGCGGAAGAGCTTTCGCGCCCAATCGCACGAGGGGCGCTTTGAGTGACTTAGGCAAAAAACGGAAAGCCGATCGATAGTAGACTGGCAAGTTGGTGCCCGCAGCATAGCGAAGCATGACGATCTCAAAGCCAGAGCTCCTTATCAACGAGCGCAGCGTCTTCTCGGTAAACCACCGCAAGTGCGTGGCATCCATTATACCGACCGGCTCGTAGTCAAATCGGCCAAAAAGAAGGTTCGCTCGAACGCTCCAGTGCGCGACATTCGGCACAGAGGCCAACAATAATCCGCCCCGCTTAAGTGCTCCCCAAGCGGTTTGCAGCATCGCAGCCGGTGCGGGCGAATGTTCAAGAACATCTGCGAAGACAATCACGTCGAACGGAGGTTGCGTCGCGACGAATTCGCGATCGAATTGAGAACTCACAACCTTCAAGCCCAAGGTGCGTGCCACAGATGCTCGCGTTTCATCCGGTTCCAGGCCTAACACATCGTTCTGCTTGTCTGCATTGACGATCAGGGTTAGCCCACCGGTTCCACAACCGACGTCAAGTACTCGGGCGCCTTTGGGCATGGCGTTACGCATCAGACCCGCCACCTCGTTCGGGTCACCTGTGTGACCGTCGTATCGCAAAGCATCTAGGCGAGCATCGCTTAGCCCACGCGCATTTTCATCGGGGGATTTCAGCATTCCGACCTCGTGTGCCACCATTTGCGTTCTAGACACGGGCCAGAAGCCGCGCGAGGTCCGCTGCTAGTCGCGCTCCCTTGTGCGCCGTTCTTCTGAAAACTTGAGCAGTGCGAGGAGATCTCTCCACGGACACTGCCAACGGGGCGGCGGCCGTTTGCCATGCACGGGTGGGCTCGTGGGCAATGCGTGAGAGGGCCGCCGCAATCTGCGCAAGATAGGCATGACCAAAATGTCGATCCGGCTCCAAATAGGCGCCTTCTGCCCATTCGTTCCACGCATTTATGAACACAATGCGTTCGGGTTCGGGCTGTGCCAATGTCTTGCGGGCGGCAGCTTCAAGCCATGCACCCCACTTTTGAGGCGTGGACCCATGAATGACCAACGCGCGGTTCTGACTCCGCGCCGTATTGTCCCAACTCGGACAAACCCCGGGGAAATACCGGAAGTCTTTTGGCTCGTGTGACAGTGCCGCCTGAGCGACTTCTTCGTAACGGCGCAGTGTGCCAGCAAAATCAGGATCGAACAGACTGCTGGGGATAACGCGACGAGCGCTTTCGCCTGGGCCGAAAGGAGGAAAGCCGACTGCGCCATCCATTCCGTAAACGCGCGGATCGTTCTGGCCGAAGTGGTGCTGTGGCATCAATAAGAAGGGGCTTTCGCCCCGCGTTGCAAAATATTCTCGCCAGCGCTCGACTGTTGCTCGAGCATTCGGAAGCAGCTCCGGACGGTAGAGCATCAGGAGGGGTCGACCCGATATTCTAATATATCTCGGATCATCGAAAACACGGGCCAAGGAGCGCGCAAATGCGACATCGTCTTCGCATGAATGCGCCTGCGGCATCAGTACGTCTGTCTCGTTGCCATCCCACCGTCGGGTCCAGTTCTCGTTGGCCCAATTGATGCAGAACGGAAGATCGATCCCTCGATCAGCCAGCAAGTTGTCGAGCGGCGTCTGAAGCAGGCGCCGGCCATGAAACCAATAATGGTGGAAGCAGAACCCTTCGATCCCGTAGCGGCGAGCAAAGTCCGCCTGTCGGCGTAAGGTATTGGGATGACTTAAGTCGTAGAAGCCCAA
The DNA here is from genome assembly GCF_009720245.1 of Sphingomonas segetis. Lineage (GTDB taxonomy): Bacteria > Pseudomonadota > Alphaproteobacteria > Sphingomonadales > Sphingomonadaceae > Sphingomicrobium > Sphingomicrobium segetis. The sequence continues at coordinate 12,080 of NZ_WJSQ01000010.1, forward strand.
CGCTTGAGGGAGTCGGGGTTGATAATGATCAGGAAACTTCGGGAGTGTCTTGGTGACATTGGTCCATTCGGTGAATCCCGCGCCCCACCAGCGATCGTTCTCCGCAATCGAGTGATATTGGGGTAAGAAGAAAGCGATCAGCCGGATCGGGATCTTGCTGGGTAGAGTCGGAAGTACCGAGCCGTCGTCGAATTGCGGACCCGGAGCGACGTTCTCCTGATATTGTTCGAGTAGCCGTTCCGCCATTCGCCTCACACTAAAAAGTGGATGCCGCCGAGAAGGCAATCGCGCTAGTATCCACCAGCCGAAGCCGCAACCCTTCGGTCTGTTCGGTTTCACCAGCCGCGAATGCGACGAGCCCTTGGACTAACTGCCATCGCGCGGGCTAGAGCCGCATACATGTGTGGAATTGCCGGAATCATCGGTCCTTCGGCTGCCAGTCCCAAGACGCTTGCGGCAATGACCCACCGGCTCGCGCACCGGGGCCCGGATGACAAAGGTTCGTGGATCGACGCCGAGGCCGAAATAGGCATTGGCCACCGGCGCCTTTCGATAGTGGATCTATCGCCTGCGGGACACGAGCCCATGGTTTCTGATTCCGGCCGGCTGGTGATCACGTTCAATGGAGAGATCTACAATCATGCGGAAATCCGGGCAGACATTGATCGTCAGGGTCTAACACCCGGGGGAGGCTGGCGCGGGCACTCCGATATCGAAACGCTCTTGCAGGCGATTGACTGTTGGGGGCTCCAACCTGCACTGCGTAAGGCTGCAGGCATGTTCGCATTCGGCTTGTGGGATCGCCAGGACCGCACGCTTAGCTTAGTCAGGGATCGCTTTGGCGAGAAGCCGCTTTATTACGGTTGGGTAGGCAGGGATTTCCTGTTCGCCTCGGAGCTGAAAGCCTTTCGCGATCACCCGGCTTTCGACGGTCGGCTCGACCGTAGCGCGCTTCGCCTCTTCGCGTCGCGCACCTACATCCCGGCGCCATTCTCGATCTTCCGGCGCATCTTTAAGCTGTTGCCGGGTTGCGTGCTGACAGTTCCGGCGGAGGCGGCGGCTCACCCGCTCGACGAACCTCCGACTGAAGGACGGAATGGAAGGCTTCGGATCGACCGCTACTGGTCGTATCGCGACGTAGTTCGGAACGGGCTTGCTGACCCAATCACGAACGAGGGGGACGCGCTTGTCGAGCTCGACCGCGCGCTCAGCCGATCCGTGGCGGATCAGTCGGTTGCCGATGTTCCCGTCGGCATGTTCCTTTCGGGAGGAATCGACAGCTCGACGATTGCAGCAATCTATCAGCGCGCTTCAAGCCGCCCCATCAGGACCTTCTCGATTGGGTTCGAAGACTCCCGATATGATGAGGCTTCTTTCGCTCGCCGTGTCGCTGAGCAGCTCGGGACTGTCCACCACGAGCAAATCGTGACCGACCGGGACGCGCTCGACGTGATTCCATCACTTCCGCGAATCTATGACGAGCCCTTCGGCGACAGTTCCCAAATTCCCACTTATCTTGTGAGCCGCCTCGCGCGCTCGGAAGTGATTGTCGCTCTCACCGGTGACGGAGGAGACGAGCTCTTCGGTGGCTATTACCGCCATCTCTACGCTCCGCGACTTTGGCAGCACGTCAGCCGCTTGCCCCTTTGGGTTCGAGCGCTCGGGACGCCGCTCAGCCGCGTTCCCCCTCAATTTTGGGGCCGCGCCGGACGCCTCCTTTCAAAACATGCGTGGCCGAACTCGGGCGCAAAGATCCAGAAGGGCCTGCGCGTGGTTTCGTCAGCGCGGGCAATCGACGATGTTTATGCGAGCTTTCTTGACGAATGGCACTTTGAAGCCTCTCCTGTGCTTGGGTCCGCAGGCGGCGAGTGTCGATGGGATCTCAATATTGGAAGTGCGGCTCCCGACGAGGCACGGATGATGTATTGCGACGCCGTCTCCTATCTTCCTGACGATATTCTTTGCAAAGTCGACCGGGCGGCAATGGCGGTCAGTCTAGAGACGCGCTTGCCGTTCCTCGACCATAGGGTGGCCGAAATCGCGGCACGTATTCCGCTTTCGCTCAAGATGTCCGGCGAACAGAGCAAGGCAGTGCTGCGCAAGCTCCTCTACCGGGAAGCTCCGCGCGAGCTGTTCGATCGGCCGAAAGCAGGGTTTGCCGTACCTGTCGGCGAGTGGCTCAGGCGTCCCCTGCGGCCTTGGGCAGAAGCACTTCTTGACGAGCAGCGGATGAAAAATGAAGGCTGGTTCGACGCCGGGGCCGTGCGCCGGCGCTGGCATGACCATTTGACAGGCCGGCGTGACTCGACACCCGCAATCTGGGCGATCCTGATGTTCCAGGCGTGGCTGCATGAGCAGCAACCGCCAGCCCGAGCTGCAGCGTAGACTGAACGCTATCGCGAGCCGAAGCCGGTGAGAATCGTCTTGATCGTCCGCAGCAGGATAAGAAGATCCAGCCACGGAGAGAAATATTTGATGTAGTAAAAGTCATATTGGAGCTTGCGGTGGACCTGCTCGACGTCGGCTACGTGGCCCTGGTTGACCTGCGCCCAGCCAGAGATGCCCGGCTTCACGACATGGCGATAGCGATAGAACGGGATCTCGCTTTGGTACCAACGCGAGAGCACCTCCGCCTCGGGCCGCGGACCTATCCAGCTCATTTCCCCCTTCATGATATTGAAGATCTGCGGCAGCTCGTCGAGCCTGAATTTCCGCAATATCCTGCCCACGCGGGTGACCCGCTCATCGCCATCGCCAGTCATTGCCGCGCGAAGCTCGTCATCGATGGCGGTCTCGCACATGGTCCGGAACTTGTAGACGGTAATCAGCCTCCCGGCATGACCCACGCGCTTCTGCCGGAACAGGATCGGCCCGCCGGTGTCCATCCTGATTGCCAGGGCAATAACCGCCATGATCGGCAGTGCGACCGGCAGGAGGAGAAGCGCGAACGCGAAGTCGGCCGCGCTCTTGAGGTAGAAATAGCCGCGAGCCGGGACCAGCGAGCCGAAGCTGTTCTCCGACAATTGCTCGAGCTCGACCCGCCCGGTCAGCGATTCCGATAATTGCTTGACCTGGTAGACGATGCGCCCGGCAAGCGCCGCCTCCGCGAGGAACGCCTCCCATTCCTCCGGGAGGTCCGCGTTGAAATCGGCAACGATCGCCTGGCAACCGCGCGTGTCGTGCAGGCGGGGCCTCGACAGCGCCAGCCAATCGACATCCGCAATTCTCTTCAGAAGCTGAGTTCGACCGAACGGGACCACCGCGATGCGAGGCCTGACCCCAAGCTCCGACGAGACGAAGATCGCGTACAGCCAGGCCACATGCAGCACGAAACCCAGAACCAGCGCGAAGCGGTCGTACGGCAGGCGGGTGAACACGAACCAGGCGAGCGCCGCCCCGTGGGCAGTTAGCGCGGAGGGCAGGATCACATAGGCACGGCGGATTCCGGGATAGGACTCGATCGCAAGCCGCATCCAGAAAGCGAGAATCACCGCGGCGACGTTGGCGATGAAGGTGTTCACCGCCGCCGGCTCGAACGGTTCGCCAGGCAGGAAGAGGCTTCGGGTGAGCCAGGGGAGCGTGGCTGCGAGAACGGCTGCACTGGCAAGCTGGAAGCGCTTGCGGCTCAGCATGGGGCGCGCCCGCAAGCCTGCCCGCTCGCTAGCGGCATCGGTGCGAAGCTGATTCGGTTCGTGCCTCAGCACCAGTCTCCCGTATGAACATCCGCGCGCCAATGGGAATCGCCGGTCGTTCGTCTAGAACTGTTCCCTCCCGCATTGTAGTGCGTCCGTTCGCGGCCGCGATGCAACTGATTGATAACTGTAGCGATCGGATGCGCGGCTACCGCCGACATCCAAGTGAATGAAAGGGTCGACCCGCTGGCATGGCCCGCATCCTCGTCGCCGCGAACAGCATCTGGAATATCGGGCACTTCCGAGCCGGGCTCATCCGCTCGCTGATCAAGGCAGGGCACCAGCTCATCACTGTTGCTCCCGAGGCTGCCGGTATCCAGGTCGGCGGAGTGCCCATAAAGCACCGGCCATGCCGGATGGACAGGTCGGGAACCAATCCCCTCAAGGATCTGGCGTGCCTTCGCGACCTGGCTCGGATCGTTCGTGATGAGCGCCCCGACATATTCCTCAGCTTCACGATCAAGCCCAACATCTACGGGAGCTTCGTCTGCGCGCTGCTCAAGGTTCCGGCGGTTCCCAACGTCAGCGGACTGGGAACGGCGTTCCTTGGAAGCTCCGTATTCCGGCGCGCGGTCTCGCTGATGTACCGCGTGGCCTTCGCAAGAGCCAAGGCGGTGTTCTTCCAGAACTCGGACGACCGCGACCTGTTCGTGTCGCTGAAGATCGTGAAGCCCGCTCAGGCCGTGGTCCTGCCCGGTTCGGGTATCGATCTGTCCAGCTTCGCTCCGGCCAGCCTCCCCAGGGAGCTGCGCTTCCTGATGATCGCGCGTCTTCTGGGCGACAAGGGCGTTCGCGAATATGTCGAGGCGGCGCGCAAACTGCGAGCCGCTCTTCCGACCGCCATCTTCTCGTTGCTGGGTGACCTGGACCGGGGCAACCCGACGGCGGTCGGTGAAGACGAGCTGGAGGAGTGGATTGCCGAAGGCGCCATTGAGTACCTCGGTTCCACCCCCGACGTGCGGCAATTCATCGCCAACTCGACCGCTCTGGTCCTCCCCTCCTATCGCGAGGGTTTGCCCCGGACGTTGCTTGAGGGCGCGGCCATGGGAAGGCCGTTGATCGGCACAGACGTCCCGGGATGCAGACAGGTCGTGCGCGACGGTGTTACCGGCTTTCTCTGCCGGGCCAGAAGCGCCGACTCTCTTGCCGAGGCAATGCTGCGGCTCGCCGTCAGGTCGCACGATGAGCGGGTCGCGATGGGGGCGAGCGCAAGAAAAATGGCGGAAGACGAGTTCGACGAGGCCCTGGTCGTGCGCTTCTATCTCGACGCGATCACGCGACCGGATTGACCGGGCCGGCCGGGATGTGCGCTTCAGACTGCGACGACGGGTGGACCGCTGACCTCGAAATATTGCTCCATCGCATCGCGGCCTGCGGGAGTGAGCTTGAGAAAGGTGCGCCGCCGGTCCCTGGTGTCGGGGTCCCGGCTGATCAGACCCGCCTGCTCGAGCTCGCCAACCCACCTCAGGGCCGTGGTCTGAGCGACCGCGGCAACCTTGCAGACTTGAGTCACCGTCACCCGTCCGGCCTCAAGCTCGACGGCGTAAAGCTCGAGGAGAATGTCCCAACCGGGATCCGCGAAAGTCGCGTTGCTGAAAATCTGCTCGCGCCGGCGGCGCGCCTTGATGATGCTCCGGATCCAGTGCGGTGACACCTCGTCGGAGGGCAGGCTGGGGTCGAAATCGACGATCATCGAACGCAGACGGTCGAGTTCGTCCTGCATCCGCTCGAGCTGCTCCGCCAATGCTGCGCGGGTACGGATGGCCTTTCGCATTGTCGGTCACTCTTTCGCCTGGAGAAGCATGTATCGCGAGGCATTTGGCCGCGCGAGAAGGCTAAGCGGCTGTTCGGCGATTTGGCAAATATGAAGCAGCCGGCCGGCTGGACACCGCTTCTGCCGATCGCTCCGGTCAGTCAGGCGGCGGACTGTCGGGAGCACCTCGCGCGAGCTGGTCGACAGAGTTTTCAATCATCCCCCTGCCCTACCCGGTTCGAGTGCCGGCGCGATGAGCCCGCGGAAATAGGCGATCGTCCTGTCGAGGCCTTCATCGAGCCCCACCTTCGGCTCCCATCCGAGCAGCTCGCGTGCCCGGCCGATGTCGGGCTGGCGTTGCCGGGGATCATCGACCGGCAGGTCGAGATGCTCGAGCGCGACGCTCGACCCGGTCTTCTCGATCACCTTGAGTGCCAGCGCTTCGACCGACATCTCGACCGGATTGCCGATGTTGATCGGCCCGATCACGTCGTCCCGCGTATCCATGAAGCGAACCAGCGCATCGACCGTATCGTCGACATAACAGAAGCTGCGCGTCTGCGTTCCCTCGCCGTAAATGGTGATCGGCTTTCCCTCGAGCGCATTAACGATGAAGTTCGACACCACCCGTCCGTCGTTCGGGTGCATGCGCGGCCCGTAGGTGTTGAAGATCCGGGCGACCTTGATGCTTAGCCCGAGCTGCCGGCGATAATCGAAGAACAGGGTTTCGGCGCAGCGCTTGCCCTCGTCGTAGCAGCTTCTGGGGCCGATCGGGTTGACGTGGCCCCAATAGCTTTCGTCCTGGGGATGGACGTTGGGATCGCCGTAGACCTCGCTTGTCGACGCCTGCAGGATCGGAATGCCGAGCCGTTTCGCGAGCCCCAGCATGTTGATCGCTCCGGAAACGCTCGTCTTCGTCGTCTGGATGGGATCGCGCTGGTAGTGGATCGGCGAGGCGGGGCAGGCGAGATTGAAAATGGCGTCAACTTCCACGTAGAGCGGGAAGGTGACGTCATGCCGGAGCACCTCGAGGCGCGGGTGGTCGAGCAGGCGGCTGATGTTCTGCCGCGTACCGGTGTAGAAATTGTCGACGCAAAGAACCTCATGGTCCTCGCCGAGCAGGCGCTCGCAAAGGTGCGACCCGATGAACCCGGCGCCTCCGGTGACGAGGACGCGCTTCTGCTGCGAATAGATGCGAGACATGCGCCGCACCGGTAGATGATCAGGCCTTCAAAGCAAGCAACCGCAGCACAATGATCGCGTCGGAAGCGATCCGCCTGCGCGTGAGCCGGCCCGGGCGCGACCGGCCCGGGGCCTGGAAAAATCGCCATGCGTGCATCCTCGCCAAGCCACCGGTGGATGCTCTTGCGAGGCGTCCAGGGCCCCCTGCCGTTGCGCTCAGTCGCATCGCGAACTTATGCTGGCGCTAGCAGGAGGCGGGGAAATGAAGACCGGTCTGGCGCTTGCGGCATTGCTGGCCTTTTCCGCCGCGCCTGCTGCGAGCGAGGTCCAGGCGGCGGCATCGGTCGACGCGAACGCCGCCGGCGTCCGCATCGCCCCCGAGCTGTACGGCCAGTTTGCCGAGCAGCTCGGCGAAGGCATCACCAACGGCATCTGGGTCGGGGAGGATTCGCCGATCCCGAACATCCGCGGTTACCGCGCTGACGTGGTCGAGGCGCTGAAGGCGCTCCACGTGCCGGTGCTGCGCTGGCCCGGCGGCTGCTACGCCGACACCTACCACTGGCGCGACGGCATCGGGCCGCGGGCGAAGCGGCCGGTCACGCTCAACCACTGGTGGGGCAATAACGAGGAAAACAACGCGTTCGGCACCCACGAGTATTTCGACTTTGCCGAGCTGATCGGCGCGCGCACCTTCCTTAGCGTCAATGTCGGCACGGCAACCGCGGGCGAAGCGAAGGACTGGGTCGAATATGTGACTTCGCCAAGCCGTTCCACGCTCGCCGGGCTTCGCCGCGCCAACGGCCGCGATAAGCCGTGGAAGATCGACTACGCGGGAATCGGCAACGAGAGCTGGGGGTGCGGCGGCAATCTGAGCGCGGAGCAGTACGCGCCGCTGCTGCGGACTTACGGCACCTTCGTCCGACAGGACCACGGACCGAAGATCGTCGCGGTCGGTCCGTCAGGCGACGATTACGCCTGGACCGAAGAGATCATGAAGTCGCACGACAAGTTCGATTTCCTCTCGCTCCATTATTACACGCTCCCCACGGGCGACTGGGCGCGCAAGGGCGCGGCAACGGGGTTCAGCGAGGCGGAATGGCTCGCGACGTTCGCGCAGACGCGGCGTATCGACGAGATGATCGCCCGCCATTCGACGATCATGGACAAGGCCGATCCGGGCAGGAAGGTCGCGCTCGCGGTCGACGAGTGGGGGACGTGGTACGATTCCGCGCCGGGTTCGACCGCGCTCCGCCAGGAGAACACGCTGCGCGACGCGCTGGTCGCCGCGACCAACTTCCACATCTTCCAGCGCCACGCCGAGCGGGTTCGGATGGCGAACATCGCGCAGATTGTGAACGTGCTCCAGGCGGTGCTTCTGACCGACGGTGCGCGCATGGTCCGCACGCCGACCTTTTACGCCTTCCTGATGTATCGCCCGTTCCAGGGCGGTTCGGCGCTGCCGGTCCAGGTGGAGTCGCCGCGCCTGTCAGCAGGCGCCACCGCCGTTCCCGCCCTCGACGTAACCGCCGCCCGGGGACAGGATGGATCGATCCTGCTCGGCCTGGTGAACGTCGACCCCGACGACAGCGCCGCAGTCGACCTGTCGATCGCAGGCGTGCGCGGCAGGCGGATTTCTGGCCAGCTCCTGACCGCGCCGGCGATGGACTCGCGCAATGTTTTCGGTGCGGCGGAAGAGGTGCGGCCGGTGCCGTTTGGCGGAGCCCGCTGGAGCGCCGGCAAGCTGCGCGTGTCGATGCCCGCGAAGTCGGTGGTTGTGCTGACGCTCAAATAAGAAAGGGCGGCCGCGACAGACCGCCCTTCCCCAATTCCTGCAAGCCTGCCGATCAGCGCGAGTAGAACTCGATCACGAGGTTCGGCTCCATCCGCACCGGATAAGGCACTTCGTCGAGCTTGGGCACGCGGGTGAAGGTGATCTTCGCCGTGCCGTCCGGAACCACATAGTCCGGGATCTCGCGCTCGGCGAGGCTCTGCGCCTCGATCACCAGCGCCATCTCCTGCGCCTTGGGGCCGAGCTCGACGACGTCGCCGAGGTCGACCTTGCGCGAGGCGATGTTGCACTTGACCCCATTGACCCGGACGTGGCCGTGGCTGACCAGCTGACGCGCGGCCCAGATCGTCGGGGCGAACTTGGCGCGATAAACGACCATGTCGAGCCGCCGCTCGAGCAAGCCGATCAGGTTCTGCGACGCGTCGCCCTTCATGCGGGTGGCGTCGACGTAATTCTTCTTGAACTGCTTCTCGGTGATGTCGCCGTAATAGCCCTTGAGCTTCTGCTTGGCGCGGAGCTGGATGCCGTAGTCGCTGATCTTGCCCTTGCGGCGCTGGCCGTGCTGGCCGGGACCATATTCGCGGCGGTTGACCGGGCTCTTGGGCCGTCCGAAGACGTTCTCGCCCATGCGGCGGTCGAGCTTGTATTTGGCGCTGGTGCGCTTCGTCACGTCAATTCTCCAATTTGCTGTTCACATGCGCCCGGACCGCACCGCCTGACCTAGCCGGGTTCCCATCAGAATAGTATTTTGATGGGCCTCGTCAGGCGCGACCACCGCTTCACCGGGCATGCGGGATCAATTGCGAGCGGCGCACCTAGGGGCACGCTCGCGCAAGGTCAAGTTTTGTGCGCTGTGCCGCCGTCGCGCTCCGACTGCGCTATTGAGGCCCGCCGCCGATCCCGGGCGCGAGGTCGCCGGGGTTGATCCCGCTATTCTCGCGGATCGTCTTCATGACGCGTTCGGTGCCGTCCTCGATCTCTTTCCACTCGGCCGCGGTGTGGCAGACCCGCTTCGAGCTTCGGAAGTGCGAGCCGGTGTCCGCCTCGTAGATGCGCTTGCAGACCGGCTTTTCCACGGCGGCCGAGGGCGGGCTCTTCGCCTCGGGAGCGGCCCCGGCGCCGGTCGTGAACAGCAAAGCGGCGGCAAAGCCGAGAAGCATGCGCATAAATGCCCTCCTAAACCTTTGATCGGGATAGATATCAGCAAGCCGGAACCTTCGCTAGCCGCGACGGCGGGGCGGATCGACCAACGCGCGAATGATTCCACGAACGGCTTTGACTTCGCGCGAGGACCAGCCGGTCTTGGTGAAGATCGTGCGGATCGTGTTCCTGGTCGACTGGGTCCGCGACGGCGGATGGAAATAGCCCTTCTGCTCGAGCTCCGCGTCGAGCTGGCCGATCAGCCCCTCGACTTCGGCGTGGGGAGCCGGGGACTCGAGCTCCTTGGCCGGGGGCTGCGCAAGGCCGGCGCGCCGCGACCATTCATAGGCGAGCAGGATGACCGCCTGGGCGAGGTTGAGCGAGCCGAACTCCGGGTTGATGGGGACGGTGACGATCGCGTTCGCGAGCGCGACTTCCTCGGTCTCGAGGCCGGAGCGCTCGGCGCCGAACAGGATCGCGCTTCGCCCGGCCGACGCGCGGATCTGTTCCGCCATCTGCTCGGGACCGAGCACCGGCATCACGAGATCGCGGCGGCGAACCGTAGACGCGAAGACGTGGCGGCAGTCGGCGATGGCTTCCGCAACGGTGGCGAACAGCTTCGCTTGCTCGAGCACCACGTCGGCTCCGCTCGCGGATGGACCGGCGTCCGGGTTCGGCCAGCCGTCGCGCGGCGTGACCAGCCGCATCTCGGTCAGCCCGAAATTGAGCATCGCCCGCGCCGCTCTGCCGATATTCTGCCCCAGCTGCGGGCGGACGAGCACGATGACGGGGTCCATCAGAGCAGCTTGTCGGGCGGTGGCGCGGGGGCCGCTTCCTTTTCCACGCTTTCGGCGATCTCGGCGAAATGGCCGGGCTCGCTGAAGTCCTTGTAGATGCTGGCGAAGCGAATGTAGGCGACGTGGTCGAGCGCCTTGAGGCCATCCATCACCGCTTCCCCGATCTCCGCGCTTTTGACCTCGTCTCCCTGGGTCTCGAGCCGCCGCTGGATGCCGGTGATCATCCGGTCGATCTTGTCGGCGGGGATGTCGCGCTTGCGCGTGGCATGGCCGATGGCACGCGCGAGCTTGTCGCGCTCGAACGGCTCGCGCTCGCCGTTCTTCTTGACCACCGTGAGATCGCGCAGCTGGACCCGCTCGAAGGTGGTGAAGCGGGCGCCGCAGGCTTCGCACTGCCTCCGCCGGCGGATCGCCGCGCCGTCCTCTGTCGGGCGGCTGTCCTTAACCTGGCTGTCTTCGTGCGCGCAAAAAGGACAGCGCATCCCTTATCCCTGGTAGATGGGGAAACGCGCGCAGAGGTCGAGGACACGCTCGTTGACGCGGCTTTCGACGGGGCCGTTGCCGTCGACCCCATTGTCCTTGAGCCCGTCGAGAACGTCGGCGACCAGATCGGCGATGTCGCGGAACTCGGCTTCGCCGAAGCCTCGTGTCGTGCCGGCGGGCGATCCTACGCGGATGCCGCTGGTCTTGACCGGCGGCAGCGGGTCGAAAGGCACGCCGTTCTTGTTGCAGGTGATCCCCGCGCGCTCGAGGCTCTCGTCGGCGTCCTTGCCGGTAAGGCCGAGCGGCCGCAGGTCGACCAGCGCGACATGCGTGTCGGTACCGCCGGCGACGAGATCGGCGCCGCGCTCCTTGAGGCGACCGGCGAGAGTCTTGGCGTTGGCGATCACCGCCCTGGCATAAGCCTTGAACTCGGGCTGGAGCGCCTCGCCGAACGCGACCGCCTTGGCCGCGATCACGTGCATCAGCGGGCCGCCCTGGAGTCCCGGGAAAACGGCGGAGTTGATCTTCTTGGCGATGGCCTCGTCGTCGGTCAGCACCATGCCGCCGCGCGGGCCGCGAAGCGTCTTGTGCGTGGTCGTCGTCACGACATGGGCATGGCCGAACGGCGTCGGATGCTCGCCGGCTGCGACGAGCCCCGCGAAATGGGCCATGTCGACCATGAATATCGCGCCGACTTCGTCGCAAATCTCGCGAAAGCGCTCGAAGTCGAAGTGGCGCGGATAGGCCGAGCCGCCGGCGATGATCAGCTTCGGCCGGTGCTCCTTCGCGAGCCGCTCGACCTCCTCGAAATCGACCAGATGGTTGTCCTGGCGAACGCCGTACTGGACGGCGTTGAACCATTTGCCCGATTGCGCCGGCGGCGCTCCGTGGGTGAGGTGCCCGCCGGCCGCGAGGCTGAGGCCCATGATTGTGTCGCCGGGCTTGAGCAGCGCCATCATCACGGCACCGTTGGCCTGCGCGCCGGAATGCGGCTGGACGTTGGCGAACTGGCAGCCGAAGAGCTGTTTCGCGCGCTCGATCGCGAGCGTCTCGACCGCATCCGAGGGAGCGCAGCCCTGGTAATAGCGGCGGCCCGGATAGCCTTCGGCATATTTGTTGGTGAGCACCGACCCCTGTGCCTCGAGCACCGCCTTGCTGACGATATTTTCCGACGCGATCAGCTCGATCTGCGTCTGCTCGCGGCGAAGCTCGGCGCGGATGGCGTCCTCGACCGCGGGATCGTTCTCGCTGAGGCCGCTGGTGAAGAAACCGTGGGGGACTCGGTAGCTGGTGTCGCGTTCGAGATCGGCGGCGGTAGCCATCAGTCGGAATCCTGCAATTCGTGGGAGAGTTGGTCGACCCGGCGCTGGTGCCGCCCGCCGGCGAAGTCCGTGCCGAGGAAGGCGGAGACGCACCCCTTGGCCATGTCGGTGCCGATGAGTCGGCCGCCCAAGGCGAGCACGTTCGCGTCATTGTGTTCCCGAGCGAGCGCAGCCGAGAGCGGGTCGTCGACGCGTGCGCAGCGGCATTTGGGCTCGCGATTGACCGCAATGGAAATCCCGATTCCCGAGCCGCAGACGGCGATTCCGCGCTCCGCATTGCCGGCCGCGACGAAGCGGGCGAGTTTCGCCCCGAATTCCGGATAATCCACGCGGTCGGCGCTGTTGGTGCCGAGGTCGGTGACGTCATGGCCCTGCTCGCCGAGCCAGCGGACGAGCTCGTCCTTGAGGGCATATCCCGCGTGATCAGCGGCGAGGGCAATGCGCATGGCTTCTCCCTAGCGGCCCATTCGGTGCAGCGCCATTGGCCCAATCTTCACCAATGTTCGCACTAACGAGCGTGTGCGCGCCTTCGGGCCGCATGGATCGGCCTTCAGGGTTCCACAAGCAGCAAAGCGTTCGACCATTGAATCGTGCTTAACGCGACAAGGGGGTTGTAGGACAGCCCTCAGGCGGGCTCCGGTTTTGGTCCGCCGCTTTCGAGCTGCGCGAGGCGAGCCGCCATTTCGTCGAGCCGCTGCTGCATCTCGCTTTCTCGCGAATGATGGCTGCGAGCGATGCGCAACGCTTCGGCGAGTGCGGGGATCATCTCTTCGACCGCCTCCATCTGCTGCCGGTTATAGCGGTTCCTGTCAGAGCGGCGGCCGAGGAGCAGGGTCCCGACAGGCCCTTCCTCATCGGTCAGCGCGAGCTTCTCGATCAGCTCCCGATCGTCCGCCGACGATGTGTTTCGGGCGGCGATCAGCTCGCGGCTCAGCGCCGTGTCGAGCACGATCGCGGAAGCTGAGGGATGCATCACGTCGTCGATGATCGCCAGTGCGCGCGTCGCGACTTCCGCCGGCGTCTCGGTCAGCGCCCACTTTTTCATCCGCTCCGGCGCGTTGCGCATGCGGTCGAGCGGGCCGCCGAACCGTTTGCGTGTCCAGCCGAGCACCAGCGACTGCGTCGGCGAGAAGATCCCTGCGGCGATCACCGCTCCCGCGGTCGTCGCTCCGGCCTGGCTCTCGCGACCGATCACTTCCTCGATCACCATCTTCAGGAGGTCCGAACTGACGGCCCAGACGACGCCCACGACAAGCGTGACCACCGCGTAGGCGGCCGACCGCGTGATGACCGTGTCCGCCTCCCACAGGCGGAAGCGGGTCAAAGCGACCAGCAGCCCCAGCGGGAGGACTGCCATTCCCAGGCTGAACAGCAGGACGACCGCCAGGTTCAGCATCAGGCTCTGCTGACTGCCGTCCTGAGGAAGGAAGGGAAGGAACAGGAAGGCGAGCGCGACCAGCAGCAGGCCGGCGGCGAAGCCAAACGCCGCCCATTTGATTTGCTGCCGCTCGATTCCGGGGTTCAACCGCCGATAGCGGATCGCCTGGCCGGTGAGGACGGCGAGCAAGGAGCCGAGGCCGAGGAACGCCTGGAGCGTCGCATTCACGTCCTGGAGTGACACGAATATCGCAAGCGGAATCCCTGCGGCGAGCAGCCAGCGGTACGACTTCGGAACGAAGATGCCGTCGGGGAAAACTGCCAGCGCGATCAGAAGCAGGTAGAACCAGAGCGAAGAGGCGAGGTCGTAAATCGGCGGCCAGCCGTACGCCATCCACATCGCCAGAGGCGGATCGATTGTCGAAGCGAGGCCGGCAAAGGCGAATGCGAAGAGGAGGGCGACCGGATCGCTTGGCCGTCGCCTGGCGAGCAGGAATGAGCAGAGCAGGAGCACTCCGCACGCGAGCAGCCCGGAGGTGAGCCGCGCGGTGAAGCGCAGGTTGCGCGTCCGGCTTGCCCTTGCGTCGAGCGGTGCCGTGCGGCGCGTCTGCTGCAGTTGCAGTCCGGTCCCGTCTTCGGAACGCACGTCGAGCCTCACGACCGGTCCCGGCGCGGCCTTCAGGCGCCTGGCAAGCTGCGGAATTCGGATGTCCGGGTCGACCCCCACGTCGTCGATGGCGATGAGCGAATATCGGGCCTCCGGTCTCGATTCCGGGTGGATCGTTATCCGGCCGTTGTCCTCCAGGTCGTAGTCGAGCGCGAGCGCCTTGAAGACTGGGCGGACGTCATAGGTGTCGCGCAGCGCGTGGACCGTGCCGAGGGCGACGGCGGCCACCGCCAGGAGGAAGCACAGGAACCAGAGCAGGCGGAACAGCGGCACCCAGCGCCGAGGCACGGCGCGCAGGCGCAACGGCGGGCTGTAAAGCCACCTCGGCGACACTTTCGGCACCCCCAGGACCCCATGCAAACCGAATCGCAGCGGGCAATGCTAGCAACCACGTAACGCAATTCCACGCGGGAATTCAGGCGGCGAGACGGATTTCTTCGCGTCCGAAAACCTCGACGAGCGCACCCACCAGCTCGTCCATCATTTCGGGTGTGTGAGTCGGGCCGGGCGTGAATCGCAGGCGCTCGGTGCCGCGCGGCACCGTCGGGAAGTTGATCGGCTGGACGTAGAGTCCGTACTCGGCGAGCAGAACGTCGCTGATGCGCTTGGCCTTGACGGGAGAGCCGATGAGCAGAGGCACGATGTGGGTCGAGCTCGGCATCACGGGCAGATCCGCCGCGGCGAACTTCGCCTTGAGCATCGCCGCCGATTCCTGCTGCGCGCGGCGTTCCTCCTGCGATTGCTTGAGGTGGCGCACGCTGGCGAGCGCTCCGGCGACGAGCACCGGGGACAGGCTGGTCGTGAAAATGAAGCCGGGCGCGTAGCTGCGGATGCAGTCGATGATCGTCTTCGAGGCCGCGATATAGCCGCCCATCACGCCGAACGCCTTGCCGAGCGTTCCTTCGATGATGGTCAGGCGGTCCGCGACGCCCTCGCGCTCCGAAACCCCGCCGCCATGGTCGCCGTACATACCGACCGCGTGCACCTCGTCGAGATAGGTCAGCGCCTTGTACTTGTCGGCAAGGTCGCAGATCGCGGCGATCGGCGAGATGTCGGCGTCCATCGAATAGACGCTTTCGAACGCGATCAGCTTGGGCGTGTCGGGATCGGCCTCCGCGAGAAGCTCCTCGAGATGCTCGACGTCATTGTGGCGGAACACGCGCTTCTCGCAGCCCGAGCTCTTGATGCCCGCGATCATCGAGGCGTGGTTGAGCTCGTCCGAGAAGATGATGCAGTCGGGGAGCAGCTTGCCAAGCGTGGACAGCGCCGCCTCGTTCGAGACGTAGCCGGAGGTGAACAGAAGCGCGCCTTCCTTGCCGTGAAGGCTCGCGAGCTCGGCCTCGAGCTCGGTGTGATAATGAGTGTTGCCGCTGATGTTGCGGGTGCCGCCGGAGCCGGCGCCGACCTCGCGCAGCGCGGTCTCCATTGCCTCGACGACCCTGGGGTTCTGGCCCATGCCGAGATAATCGTTGGAGCACCAGACCGTGATCGGCTTGGGACCGTTGCCGCCGAAACAGTGCGCGTTGGGGAAGCTTCCCTTGGTGCGCAGGATGTCGATGAAGACGCGATAGCGGCCCTCGTCGTGAAGGCGGTCGATCGCCGACTTGAAAATCCGGTCGTAGTCCATGGCTTGCCCGGCCCTTTACCGTCCGCTCCGCTGCAAGGCCATTGCGAACGACTCGCAACTACAAAGTTTTGACCTCGGTCAGTCCGTAGCGCGCTAGGACGCTCATCAACGGCCGTTCGCCGTCTGCACTCGTATAGACGATAATTCCGCCGGCAGGTTCCTGGGGCCAGGGCTGCTCGCGCGTGAGCCAGGCGATCCGGCGCGCGATGCCGGGCCCGCCGTCGACATAGCTCACCTTCGGAAACGCCTGGCCGAGCTCCTCCTGCAGCAGCGGGAAGTGGGTGCAGGCGAGGACGACGGTGTCGATGCGGTCGCCGCCGGGCGCATCGAACATCGGCTGGGTGGCGGCGCGTACTGCTTCGACGCTGATTTCCGCTCCGGCAAGCTTCGCTTCGGCGAGCTCGACCAGCCCGGGTGAGCCGTGGCGGATGATTGTGCAGTCGGCCGCGAAGCTGGCGGCGAGGTCGTCGACATAGGGCTGGCGCACCGTCGCTTCGGTGCCGAGCACGCCGATCACGCGGGACGCGGACAGCTCGGCGGCGGGCTTGATCGCCGGCACGGTCCCGACAACCGGCAGGTCGAGCGCGGAGCGGACATGATCGAGCGCGATCGTGCTGGCGGTATTGCAGGCTATGACTGCAAGTCGCGGCTGGAAGCGCTCGACCAGGCGCCCGAGCAGCGCGGGCACCCGGCTCGCGATCTCCGCCTCGCTGCGCTTGCCATAGGGAAAGCCGGCGCTGTCGGCGGCATAGACGACCGGCGCGTTGGGCAGCAGCAGCCGCGTCGGCGCGAGCACCGACAACCCGCCCACGCCGGAATCGAAGAAGAGGATGGGGGAGTTCGGGTCCACCCCTGCTGTGTGGCGCGGAGCAGCCGCACCCGCAAGTTGCGCCGCCGCTCCGGTTTGCTACCACCCCGCAATGACCCGCGAGATGCTCCTTGCGCTGGCGCTCGGCTATCTGCTCGGGTCGATCCCGTTCGGGCTGTTGCTGACGCGGCTCGCGGGCAAGGGCGACCTGCGCACCATCGGCTCCGGAAACATCGGCGCGACCAACGTGCTGCGGACCGGGAGCAAATGGCTCGCCGCAGGTACGCTGATCCTCGACTGCCTCAAGGCGACCGCCGCTATTCTGCTCGCGCAACTGCTGTTCGGGAGGGAGACCGGCGCGGTGGCCGCCGCGGGCGCGCTGGTCGGCCATCTGTACCCGGTGTGGCTTCGCTTCCGCGGCGGAAAGGGCGTCGCGACCTTCCTCGGGATCCTGATCGCGCTGCTGTGGCCCGCAGCGCTGGTCTATGCCGCCGTCTGGTTGTTCCTGCTGCTGACGCTCCGAATCTCGTCGCTCGCAGGTATGACGGCTGCCGTCACCGCGCCGATCGTCGCACTGGCGCTCGATTCGGCCTACGCCCCAATGCTGGTCGGTTTCGCGCTGCTTGTCCTGTGGAAGCATCGCGAGAACATCCTTCGCCTGACGAAAGGAACCGAACCACGCGTTGCCTTGAGGAAATCATCGGGCCTCTGAGGGTTTGGAGGGATTCCCGGCGTCGGCACCTGTCGGCGGTTCCTGGTCGCTGATCTCGACTGCGAGCCCCGGCGCTTCCGGTTCCGCGGGATCGAGCTCGAATCCTTTGCCGGTTTTCCAGAGCGTCAGGAGAATGACCGCGAGCTTGCGGGCAAGCGCGACCCGCGCCCGCTTCGACCCGGCGCGCCCGCGAAGCGCGAGGTACCAGCGCTTGAGCGCGCAGTCGGGGGCGGTCGTTCCGAAGACCGTTGCAGACGTCACCAGATGCGTCCTGGTGAGCCTGCTGCCGGATTTGGTGATGCCGAGGGTCCGCGAGACCGAACCGGATTGATACCGCCTCGGAACCAGGCCGAGATAGGCGCCGACATCGGCCGCGGCCCGGAACCGTCCCGGGTCCTCGACCGCGCTGGTGAATGAAAGCGCGCAAATCGGCCCCACGCCCGGCACTCCCATCAGCAGCCGGCAGACCGGATCGGACCGGGCCATTTTCTTGAGATCGCGATCGAGCGCCGCAAGATGGACCTTCAGGCTCTCGCAGAGCTCGACGAGCGGTTGAAGATCGGCCCGCAAATCCACCCCTTCTTCAACCCGGACATCGGCAAGTTGCGCCTGCACCTGCAGGCGCAGACCGCCAGCGGTGGACACTGCCTTGAACGGCCGACCGTAGAGCGCAAGCCGCGATCGAAGGAAATTCTCCATGGCAACGCGCATCATCACGAGCCTGTTTCGCATCACGAGCAAGCCGCGAAGCTGCTCGCACTCGCGGCTCTTGAGATAAACCTGAGACACGGTATTGCGCCCCACGCGCGCCAGATCCGCGAGACCTCTGGCGTCGCTCGCGTCGGTCTTGTTCCGGCGAACGGCGAGAAACTTGCTGGCTTTTCGCGCATCGAACATCACGACCGGAAATCCGGCGCCCCTCAGTTTTCTTACAATATGGGTGTCGCTGCCGGCCTCGACGGCGATCAAGCCGATGCGCTCCATCGGGAATGGTGCCAGTGCATCCTTGAGGGCCCCAAGCTTCGTTTCGCATTCCAGTTCGTGCAGCGGAACGCCGTCGTCATCGACGACGCAGACGCTCGTTCGCGCCAGCCCCAGGTCAAGCCCCACCCAGATTCTGTCTTCGTTCATATGCCTGTCTCGTCGGTAAGACGAACAACCAGGCGCCAAGCCCCCGCCTTGTTCCAACCGCAGATAAAGGTGCGCGGTCAGGCAACGACCGGCTGGGCATGGGCACCGCCGCCCCGATCGCTCCTGTCCTCCCTTCGTGCCCGCGCGACCGCATTTCGGGATTCGCCCCCAGCCGGAAGGGCGTGCGTCCGGGCTGCGTTCAGGGCTCTGCCTGCTGAGCGTCGATCCGAGTATCGCGGACCGTTCCGCGGCCGGGCTGGTTTCGCTCGAGCTTATTGCGGCAGCGCAGTCGACGTTCCGCCCGCGCGTCCGTTTGCCTGGCCGTCCGGGAAAATGCTGCGAGTGAAGGGGGGCGGCTCGGCTTCGAATTAGGTCACCGGCATTTCAAGGCACTTCGTGGCTTCGAAGTCCGATCCGCCCGGTACGCACTGGGAAATCAGCCAAGCTCCACATGGTAGGCGAAGTTGATCTTCTGAACCAGGGCCCGGAGTCGGCGATGTTTCCGGAACAAGGTCTAGTCGAGCTTCGTCATGGTTTCGACCCCCAATCGATGTCCCCGCATCCAACTCGCATTCAACCCTGCCCTCAAGCGGTCCGGGGCGTCAGCCGCCCAGCAAACGCACCATCCGTGTTAGAAGGATCACGCTCAAAGACGCGCCATCCGGTCATATCCAGCCGGTTGGCCCCGTTTTCAGCAGCGCCGATTTACCCGCGCGGGAAATCGCGGCCGCAAGCAGATGGAGCCCGCGCCAAGTGTTCCGATGGGAAATCAGGAAGCCCGGAATCCTGCCATTTCAGCCGCGCGGGGCCGGACGTGCCGGAAAGGCCCTCGCCCGGTGAATGGTCCGGCACTCGAGGTCGGCCGGCGCCGAGCAGCGGGCCCGAGCGGTGGTCCCGCAGCGCCTTCCGGTCAGGCGGCCAGTCCCAGCTCGACAGGCTCGCGCAGCACATAGCCGCGGCCCCAGACGGTTTCGATATAATTGGCGCCCCCGCAAGCCAGGCTGAGTTTCTTGCGCAGCTTGCAGATGAACACGTCGATGATCTTGAGCTCGGGCTCGTCCATGCCGCCGTAAAGATGGTTGAGGAACATTTCCTTGGTCAGCGTCGTGCCCTTGCGGAGCGAAAGC
>NZ_WJSQ01000100.1 GCF_009720245.1 Sphingomonas segetis
CGGCGGCACGACGGCCGGTGGCGGCGGCGGCACGAAAACCGGCGCCGCTGGCGCCGGCGGCCTGCTGCCCCCGAAGTTGAACCGGACGCCGGCCGAAAGGATCGTCTCTTCGAAGCGGGTGACCATCGGGAACACTTCCGGCTCCCCACTTGCCCCGGTGAGCGGACGGAAGCCGTAATTCTTGCGGACGATGTCCGAAGTGAACGGCTTCTTGAGGATGTTCGTCCAGTCGAAGAAGACGGTGAACCTGTCGCTGACGTTGTAGCTGGCGGACAGGTCCAGGCGCGGAGACGGGTGGGCGCGCCCCTGCAACGTGTAGAACAGCCCACCGTCGTTCCGTTCGGCGAGATCGCCTTCCGGATATTTCCCGCGCCAGTTGTAGGACAGGCGAAGCGAGAGCGGGCCGCGTTCGTACATGCCGGTCAAATTGTACGACCAATTCGAAACGCCCGGCAGCGGGGCCGTGATCGTGATGCCCTGTATCGGCGGGTTTGCGCCGAAATCCGGGAACAGCAGGAACTTGGCCTTCGCCCTGATGTACGTGACGTTGGCATCGATGCCGAACGAACGCGCCCACAGCGGCACGAAATCCCAGTCGAAGAAGGTGCGGACCTGTCCCTCGAACCCGTTGATCTTGCCCGTGCGGGTGTTCACCGGGCCGGTGATCAGCAGCGTTGCTCCGGTGGCTGGATCGGGTTCTGGAAACTCGAACGTCTGATTGGCGATGAAGCCCTTGATGTCGCGATGGAAGCCGGCGATCGAAGCGAAGCCGGTACGCGAGAAGTAATATTCGAGGCTCGCGTCGTAGTTCCACGAGGTGAAGGGCTTCAGGAACGGGTTGCCCCCGCTGCCGCTGATCTGGCAGATCGTGGAACCGCCGCCGCAACCGACCGGTGTACCGAGCGAGAGACCTGGATTGAGCTGCTGGAAGGTGGGCTTCGTGCGCGTCTTGGTCACCGCCATGCGCAGCTTCCAAGCGGGCGAGAAGCTCACGTTCAGGTTCGCGTTGGGCAGCCAGTCCGTGTAAGAGTTCTTGAAATCGACAGGGTTCACGCCGCCGGGGACCCGGGCGAAGCCGCTGACGTCGTCCTTGGTCCGTACTGCTCGCAAGCCGACGATGCCGTCGACTTCCGTTGGGCCCGCCTCGAATCGGAAATTCGCCTGGGCATAGCCGGCAAGCGATTTTTCCGCGATGTCGAAGCTGCGGCCAGGATCGACCGGCGGCCCGTCGACCGATCCCTGCCCGGTCAGGTCGATGTTGAACTGGCGAAGCGCGACCAGGTTGTCCCACACGCTGTTGTAGGTCGGGGCGAACCACGTGATCGGGAACGGCTTGTTGTCGTCCCCCCGGAATGCGGTGTGCAGCAGCTCATAATCGAGCGGAACGGCGCTGATCGGGATCGGCGTATGCGTCGCGTTCATGCTCCCGCAGCAATTGCGGGCGGTCAGATTCCAGTAGAACGATCCCGCCTCGTCCGAGGCACGCCGGTCGACGTAGCGCACGCCCCACTGGATCTTCGGAATGAGGTTGATGTGCGGGTCGTATTCGAAGTCGAGCCGCGCCTGCCAATCCTTGCCCTTGGGGTCGGCGTAATCCTCGAAGAAGCCGCGATAGTCGTAGTTCGCTGGATCGGTCGGATCGATGCCCGAAACCTGGAAGGTCGGACCTTTGTCGCTGCCCGGAAATCCCGTGTACCAGTCGACCGAATAGTCGTTGTTGTTGAGTTCGAAATCGACGCTCTCGGTGCGGAGCTGGAAGTGGCTGTACGTGTGCGCGAGGTCGCCGCTGATCCGCAACGGTCCCGCGTCATAGCTGCCGCCGACTGCGAACTGATAGGTGTTCGTCTCGCGGTGCGTGGCGCCCTTGAAACCCCAGGTCTCGTAAGGATTGCCTGGACGGTCGACGTGTCCGCTGACGATTTCATTGCTGCCGTCGCGGAACACGAGATCGGACGGAGTGCCGCCCCAGATCGGCTGCGCCCACATTGCGTCGTTGACGCGCTCGCGATAGCCCTGCCACAGCCCCTCGGCGTAAAGCTCGAGGTCGCCGTTGCGATACTGCAGCGCGCCATTGACCGATGGCCGCCAGCGTTCACCCTGATTGTAGTGGATTTCGGGCCAGTCTGGCGTGCGGAAGGCGCCGGTCGGACCGTAATTGGCAATGAAGAAGCCGTGCCTGCGGACCGAATCCTGGTAGTTGAGGCGCGTGTAGGAGAAGTTGACCAGCGCACCGAACTCGCCCTCGCCCATGGTCCAGCGGTTGCTGAGCAAGAGGTTGCCGTTGACGGATGCGTCGCGCGATTGATTGGGCCGCATGACCCACAAGGATCCGGAAACCTCCAGGCCGCTGAAGTCGAACGGCCGCCGCGAGCGCACGTTGATCAGGCCGGAAATTCCGGGTTCCACCAGGTTGGCGGTCGACGTCTTGAAAGCTTCGATCGCCGCCACCGCTCCTGCGGGGAAGTCCTGCAATGCAACCGATCGAGTCTCTGCCGTGAAAAGCTCGCGGCCATCATAGGTGGTCGTGTAGAAGGTGTTGTCGAGACCGCGCACCAGGACGCGGCCCGCTTCGCCGTGCTCACGTTCGACCTGGATACCGGGAATACGCGCGGCGCTGTCGGAAACGGTGATGTCGGGCAGCTTGCCGATATCCTCGGCGACGATGGCGTCGACGATCTGGTCGCTGTTGCGCTTGATGTTCCGCGCCGACTGCATGGACCGGCGAAGGCCCGTGACGACGATTGCATTCTCGCCGGTCTGCGGCGCATCAGCATTTTGTGCTGGATCAGCGGGGCTCTGCTGAGCCGTCGCGTTCGGATCGGGAGGCAGGGGCGCCTGGTCCTGCGCCGCGGCGGGCGATGCAATTACCAGAGCCGCCGTAATCGCGGTTGTCGACCACAGCAAAGTGTTCAAGCGCCGCATCACCCGAGCCCCCCTCATGCAACATCGACGAACAAACTGTTGGGCCGTTGTATGACACAGCTTCGCAGCGAGACAAGCTGCAATGCTGCAACACCGATTGAGATCAATCAGTCGATCTGTGCGAGCAAGATGTTCACGCGGCGCTCGGCCGATTCAAGCGCTTGCGGCACCGTCTTTTGTCCGGTGAATGCTGCGGCCGCTTCCTCGCCGACAATTCCCTCGATTGCATTCTGCCGAAGCACGTAACTGGGCAAGGGACGACCGATGGTCGCGAGCGGCGCGATGTCCGCACGGTGCGGAAGCGCTTTGAAGCGCGGCTCGCCGAGCACCGCCTTGAACGCCGGCAGATGACCCGTTCGCGTCCAGTCGAAATTGTGCGCCGCCATGAACTTGAAAAAGCGCGCGATCGCTTCGCGTTGCTGCGGCGTGCGCTCGCGCGCGGGGACCACCCAGCTGTGGCCGCTCACATATTCGACATGTTCGCCCCACAGGCGCGGATAGGGAAAGACGGCATAGCTCTTGTACAGCGGTCGCCCGGGCGTTTCCGCTTCCGTCTCGAACGAGCCGATCATCCACGTGCCGGTCGGGTAGATTCCGCCGCGCCCGCTGACAAACGCCGCGATCGCCGCAGGCGTGTCCATGTTCTGGGTGCCGAGCTTTTCCGCGTTGATTCGGCGGAAGTATTTGGCGACCTGCACCCCGACCGGTGTGTTGAGCCGGATGTGCTTCCGGTCCGGGAACAGAACCGCGCCCTTCGCCATCATGTAGGTATAGAGGTTGCGCGCCGCGAACGCCGGATCGCCGACGTTGCTCTGGATGAGATAGGGCTCGCCGGTGCGTTGCTCGAACTGCCTCGCCTGCGCGAACAATTCGTCCCACGTGTCCGGGAGTACCGGCTTCCCGCCGCGCATCAGACCCGCCTTCGCGAACAGCGCCGTATTGACGTGGAACAGGCCCCCGTGCGTGTCCCACGGCAGGCCGTACACGTGCCCATACATCGTCACGCCCTGCCGCGCCGCATCGGTGAAATCGGTCGGTGAAATTCCCGCCGTGCGCAGATAGTCGTCGACCGGTTCGACCAGCCCTTTCGACGCATAATCGCTGATCACGCCTTCGTGCATCGTCACAAGGTCCGGCGGATCGCGCGCGGCGACCTGCGCGGTCAGCTGCGGGTAGCCGGGCCACGCGACGACGTTCACGTCGATCCGGATGTCCGGATTGTCGGCGTTGAAGCGGTTGACCAGGGTGGTGATGATCCCGCACTCGCCCTCCGCTTTTGCGACATCGGTGGTGCCGCCATATTCCGCGCCGCATTCACCGAAGAAGCGCTGGAGGTAGAGATGCGTCTTGTGGTCGCTCTTCGCGCAGCTGCCGAGCGCGAGCAGCGCCAGCAACGCGGCGAGCGCGCGCTTCGTCATACCGCCGTCCCGGCCATCGCGCGCACGATCTGCTTCTGGAAGATGATGTAGACGATGAAGATCGGAATCGACGCGAACACCGCCTGCGCCATCAGATAACCGAGCCCGCTGGTTTGTGCATAGTTCATCTGCGCAGCCGCGAGCCCGACGGTCAGTGTGTACATGTCGCTGCGCGTGGCACTGATCAGCGGCCACCAGTAGTCGTTCCACGCGCCCAGGAAGGTGAACACCGCCAGCGTCGACTGCGCTGGGACGGTGAGCGGCAGAATCACTTTCCAGAAGGTCGTCCAGCGCGACGCGCCGTCGAGCATCGCCGCTTCGTCGAGCTCGCGCGGGATGCCGCGCATGTAGGTAGTCATGAAGAACACGCCGAACGGTGCGATCAGGCCCGGCAGGATCAGCCCGGGATAGCTGTTGTGCAGATGCAGCCAGGCGAACAACTCGTGCTGCGGAAGGATCACTGCCTGGCTCGGCACCGCGAGGCCGATCAGGACGATGACGAAAAGGGTTCGGCGGAACGGAAAGTCGAGACGCGCAAAACCGTAGCCGGCGAGGCTGGCGAGGATTAGCACGCCCGCAGTCTGCCCGAGCGCGACGATGGTGCTGTTGAGCAGCCAGCGCGTCGTCAGGCTGTTGCCGAAAATGGCGACATAATTGTCGAGCGTATAGGGTCCGTGCAGCGCGGCCTCGCTATGGCCCACGAGCGCTGCATTGTCCTTGAGCGACAGCAACACGGCCCAGGTCAGGGGCGCGAGCATGAGCGCGGCACCGATCACCAGCGCGGCCCAACCAAGCGGAGTCAAACGGCCGCGGCGGAAGTCAGCGGCCACCTTGCGCCGCCGTTGCCCTGCCGGTCGCCCAATATTGGGTGATGGTGACCGCGAGAATGATCAGGAAAAGCAGTTCCGCCGCGGCGCTCGCATAGCCGAGCTCCCAGCGGCCGAACGCGGTTTCGAACAGGAACAGCACCGCGGTTCGCGAGGCGCCGCTCGGCCCGCCGGCGGTGAGCAATTGCGACTGGCCGAACAGCTGCAGCTGCGCGGCTGTCTGCAGCATCACGACCAGCACCACTGTGCGCCGCAGCGACGGCAATGTAATGCGGGAGAAGGTCGTCCAGCGCGATGCATTGTCGAGCGCGGCGGCTTCGTACATGTCCCCGGGAATCTGCTGCAGGCCGGCGAGGAACAGCAGCATCGGGAAGCCGACCGACCACCAGATGGTGGTGATCGCAAGCGCGGGGAGCACGAGATTCTCGTCGCTTAGGAATGGCAGCGGCTGCCAGCCGAACGCTTTCCACAATTCGCCGAGCAGCCCCGCGTCCGGCGCAAGGACAAAGCGCCAGATCAGGGTGACGATCGTCACCGACAGCACCGCTGAGGAGAAGAAAATCCCGCGAAAGATCGCGGCGTTCCTGCTTCCGCGATTGAGCGCCATCGCAAGGCCCAGCGCGATGATCGTGAGCGCCGGGACAATCATCAGCGTGACTTCGAACGTGTTGATCAGCGAGGTGCCGAATATCGGATCATTGAGCAGCCGCGCGTAATTGCCCAGCCCCACGAAATGGCCGTCCCCGAACAGGTCGACCTGGTTGAAGCTGAGCCACACGCCCCGCAGCAGTGGGAAGATCAGGATGACCGAATAGAGAAGCAGGAACGGCGCGACGAACAGCAGCCCGCGCCAGTCCCGAGCGCTCGTCATGCGCCGGTCCTATGGTAGCCGGCGCCATCGGCATCGAACACGTGCGCCGCGGCGCCGTCGATTCTGAGCGCAATCTCGTCGCCGATCTTCAGCCGGCTGTCGCGCTGGTCTTCCGCGGTGATCGGCTGCCCGTCGCCAAGCCGTGCGTAAACGAGGGTGCGCTCGCCGAGTCGTTCGACCAGCTCGACCTTCGCCTTGCTGGTGGCTTCGCCGCTGCCGACGACGCGCACCGCTTCGGGGCGAAGGCCCAGCCTGAAGTGGGCCGACGGCGGCAATCGATCGCGGGGCACCCGCGTTTCGACCACGGTCCCGTCGCCAATCTTCAGCGTCGCATAGTCGCCGTTTTCGGCCAGCTGTGCGGGCACGAGCGTCATCGCCGGCGAGCCGACGAACTGCGCGACGAAGACATTGGCGGGCCGGTTGTAGATTTCCATCGGCGGGCCGACCTGCTGGATCGTGCGGTCGTTGATGACGACGATGCGATCGGCCAGAGTCATCGCTTCGGCCTGATCGTGAGTCACCATGATCACGGCGGCGTCCACCCGCTGCTTCAATTGCGCGAGCTCAACACGCGTGCGCAGCCGCAGCGCCGCGTCGAGGTTCGACAAAGGCTCGTCGAGCAGGAACAGCTTGGGCTCCTTGACCAGCGCGCGTCCGATCGCGACCCGCTGACGCTGCCCGCCCGACATTTCGCCGGGCTTGCGGTCGAGCAAAGGCTCGATCTCGAGCACGCGCGCCGCGTCCGCGATCCGGCGCTCGATCTCGTCTTTCGGGACGCGTGCGTTGCGAAGCCCGAACGCCATGTTTTCGCGCACGCTCATGTGCGGGTAGAGCGCGTAGTGCTGGAACACCATCGCGACGCCGCGCTCGCCCGGCGGAAGCGGATCGATACGAAAGCTTTCCAGCCAGACCTCGCCGGCGTCCGCCGTCTCCAGCCCGGCGATGATCCGCAACAATGTCGACTTGCCCGATCCCGACGGTCCGAGGAAGGCGACGAACTCGCGCGCATCGAGCGTCAGCGAAACGTCCTCGAGAATAAGCGTGGAGCCGAAGGATTTCCGGACCCCCTTAAGCTCCAGGCTGGCCACGCGGATCGTTCCCCTCTCGCGGCGCACTCTACAAAAACGAGGTGCCGGGACAATAGCTACCGGGGAGGAAAGGACATGCTCCCGTCAAGCAGCCGATTGCACCGGGTCACGCGAGGGTCTCCCGGAATCGTTGCACGGCATCTTGGATCCCCGTTTCGATGGTGAATCGGGGGCGCCAGCCGAGCTCTGTGGTAAGCCGCTCGATCGATGCGCGTACGACCGGCGCCTCATCCATGCCCGGCTCGAGCGCGCCGAGATCGACGCGTTCGGTCATCCTGGCCGCGTCTGCTGCGATGCCGACGAAACGTCGCACCTCGGTTGCCTCGCCGGTGCCGACGTTGATTGCGCCCGCCACTTCAGAGCCGAGCAATGCGACAAGCGCGGAAGCGGCGTCGTCGACATGGATGAAGTCGCGCGATTGAAGCCCAGTTCCAAAGGAAGCGCGGCCCCCGGAAGCGAGTGCATGGAGCAGCGTGCCCAGGAGGCGCTCGGAACGCTCGCTTGGGCCATACGGGAAGAACAGCCGTGCCCAGGCGACCGAAAGCCCGAGCGCCGGCGCGGCGCTCGTCAGCAACATGCCGAGCGAACCCTTGGCCGTGCCGTAGAGCGTGCTCGGCGCGATCGGCGTGCGCGCTTCGTCGAGCGGGTCGTCGCCCCAGCGATACTCGGCACAGCTTCCGATGCCGATCAGACGCTTTCCGCCGCCTTCGGCGAAGCCCCTCGCGATCGCGAGCGAAGCTGCCACCCAATCGAGGTTCTCGGGTGCGGTCCAGTAGCGGCCGGGAATTGCGTACCAGGCGCAATGAATGAGGTGCATAGCGCCGATCGCACGCACCGCTTCGGCGGCACCTGGCGCCAGAAGATCCGCACCGTGGTGGATCGCGCCGGCAACCGGCGAGCGGCCGATGACATGGACCTCGTGGCCGGCTGCCAGCAACTGCGGGACGAGCGAACGGCCGATGAAGCCGCCGCCGCCGGTAACGAGGACACGGCTCACGCGATTTGAAGCTGCGGCACTGCGACGGCGAAGCGCGCACCCCACTCGCGTGCGTAGGCGAGCTGGCCTGCCAACTCGTCCCGCAAGTTCCACGGCAGGATCAGGATGATGTCCGGGCGATCGTTCCGAAGCGTCTCCTCCCCGACGATCGGGATGCGGCTGCCCGGCATGAAGCGGCCCGCCTTCGCAGGGTTCCGATCGACGACGTAGCGCACCAGGTCCGGTCGCACGCCCGCGAAGTTCATCAGCGTGTTGCCTTTCGCCGCAGCCCCGTAAGCGGCGACTGCGAGGCCATCGCGCCGGGCATCGATCAGCATGCGCAGCAAGTCGTTCCTGATACGCTCCGAGCCCGACTGGAGAGCGGCATAATATTGTGGCGTTGCCACTCCGAGCCCCTGCTCCTCGGCGAGCAATGCCGCAACGCTCGCCTCGACGGGGTGCGGACCGCCGGCGCGCTGCGCGTAAACGCGCAGGCTCCCGCCATGGGTCGGCAAATGCTCGACGTCGAACACCGACAGGCCGTTTGCCGCGAATATCCGCTCCACCGCGGTCAACGAGAGATAGGAGTAATGCTCGTGATACACCGTGTCGAACTGCGTGTTGGCAACCAGCTCGCACAGGTGCGGGAACTCGAAGGTGGCCACGCCGCCGGGCTTGAGCAGACGGGCGAAGCCGTCGACGAAATCGTTGATGTCCGGCACATGAGCCAGGACGTTGTTGGCCGCAATGACATCCGCGTGCCGCCCGGCGCCCGCGAGCTCCGCGGCGAGCGCGACACCGAAGAATCGCTCGACGATCTCGATCCCGCGTTGGCGTGCTGCAGCGGCCGTGCTTGCGGTCGGCTCGATTCCGAAGCAGGGGATGCCCGCCTCGCGCACATATTGAAGAAGGTAACCGTCGTTGGCTGCGACTTCCACGACCATTGACCCGCCGTGGAGCCCGAACCGTGCGATCATCGCCTCGACATAGCGGCGCGAATGGTCGAGCCAGGACGTCGAAAAGGCACTGAAATACGCGTAATCGTCCGCAAATAAGGCCTCGCGCCCCGCGAAATCTTCCGTCTGCACCAGCCAGCACGTCTCGCACAGCATGAGGCGGAGAGGGAAATAGGCCTCCGGGGCGTCGAGCGCGTCGGCATCCAGATAGGCGTTGGACGGCGGCGATGTGCCGAGATCGAGGACGCGCAGAGTCAGCTCGCTCGCGCAGTGACGGCACTTCACGGAGCAACTCCCTGGAACGCCGGAGTGATGGGAGCCCATCCGCAATCGCGCTCGGAAACGACGGTGGGCGGCAATGGCCAGGTGAGATCCAGCGCAGGGTCGAACGGATCGACGCCGTCCTCGGCGCCAGGCGCATGGGCTGCCGAGTGGAAATAGAGCAGTTGGACATCGTCGGTAAGCGTCTGGAAACCGTGCGCGAAGCCCGGCGGGATCAGCAGCGCGGCGCTATTGTCCGCCGACAGCTCCGCTGCGACATGACCGAGCCGCGTGGCCGATCCGGCGCGCACGTCCACTGCCACGTCCCAAATGGCGCCGGCGAGGCAAATCACGAGCTTGGTCTCGGCATGCGGCGGATGCTGGAAGTGCATGCCCCGCACCGTCCCGCGCTGCGCCGTGACGCTGAGATTCGCCTGGGCGACCGTGCCGGACCAGCCGGCGTCGCCCAGTTCCTCCTGGCAGAACAGCCGGGTGAAGCTGCCGCGCGCGTCGCCGATTTCTCGGCGCGTGACGCGCACCGGGCCGCGCGGCATCAGCTCCTCGACGATGAAACGGCTCATGCCGCATCCTCGAAAGCGCGCGCATCCTCTCGGCAAAGCGCCCGCGCGTCCGCGCCGTCGCCGAGGCGGCGGTGCCAATCCATCGTCCGGCGCACCGCCTCCTCGAGCGACCAGCGCGGG
>NZ_WJSQ01000101.1 GCF_009720245.1 Sphingomonas segetis
GTGGCGGCGGCGGTGGCGGCGGTGGCGGTGGCGGTGGCGGCGGCGGCGCGATGCACCCGCCAACCGGGCAACCGTTCAGAAGCGAGTCGCTGGAGAAGGTTCCGGTGGTCTGCACGACGTTGGCGAAATCTTCGCCACCGGTGCTGGTGCCGCCCGAAACCTTGTGGCCGAACAGGACGACCGTCGCCGGCTCGGCGCCCTCGTTGACGATAGTCAGCCCGCCATCTCCGACGCTGATGCCTGCCGGAGAATCGCTCGTGCCGGTGTTCTGCACCATCAGGCTGCTGCCCAGCAGATCGACGAAGATCCCGCCGGCCCGCAGGGAGCCGGCCTGGTTGTCGGCGCCGCTGTTGGTGAAAAGCGCGTCGTTGCGCCCGGCAAAGTTGGGGTCGGCCTCGAGCTGGTCGAGGATCGCCTGATCGGCGACCCACACGTCGTGCGCGGTCA
The DNA here is from genome assembly GCF_009720245.1 of Sphingomonas segetis. Lineage (GTDB taxonomy): Bacteria > Pseudomonadota > Alphaproteobacteria > Sphingomonadales > Sphingomonadaceae > Sphingomicrobium > Sphingomicrobium segetis. Next base: position 448 of record NZ_WJSQ01000101.1, read on the forward strand.
GATTCAGCGTGCCTGCGAGCGCGCCCGCGCTGTCGGTCATGCTGATGCTGCCGCCGGCGTCGGTAATCACTTCGATCTTTTGGCCGGCGTTGAGCGAGATCGAATCCCCGGCGGCTGCATTCATCAGCCCGAGCGCGCCCTGGACGATGATGGACCCGGCAGTGTTGAAGCCGAGGTCGCCCGGAGTCGCGCCGGTCAACTCGGTGCCGATCGGCATGAAGTTGTAGATGTGGATGTCCGGTGCGGGCCCGCCGTCCACGCCGATCGCATTGAAGACGAAGTCGTCGGCGCTGAAGTTGCCCGCCTCGTCGAGCACATATTGGCCCAGCGCCGGCGCGACCGGCGAGGTGCCGACGATGACCGCCTGGTCGCTGACGGCATTCAGCGTGAGCAGGTTGGTCACGCCCAAGACGCCGAGCTCGGCCGAGGGCGCAATGTTGATGTCGCCGGACGTGACGGTGATCGTTGGAGCTGAGACGCTGCCCTCGAAGTCGGCGAGGCCGCCGGCGCTGAGGTCGACGGATTGGGCGGCAGTCACGTCGCCGACCGTCAGGGTCGTGCCCGCGGCCGCCTGCATCGTGCCTGTCGCGACCGGGCCGTTGACGCTGATCGACCCTCCGCTCGCAACCGGCTGAAGCGCAAGCACCACGGCAGGGTCGAACGTGTCGGTGAGGCCGCCATTGTCGACGAACATCGACCCGTCGGCGAGATAGACCTGCCCCGCGGATGGCGTGGTGATCGAAGCGAAGCTCATGTCGCCGCTAACCATCGCCAGGAGCACGTCGCCCGACGTGACATTGCCCGCGACGAGGTTGCCCAGCGTTGCAAAGCCGACGCTGCCGGCGCCGCTCACATCGCCGACGCTGATCGAAGTGCCCGATTCGACCGTGACCGAGAAGCCCTCCGGGTTGCTCGGCAGCCCCGGGCCGGCCGTGATGTTGCCGAGAGTGACGGCGCCGTTAGCCTCGCCGTGCACATCGTCGCTCGCGTTAATGTTGCCGCCGATGACTATGCCGCCGGCGGAGAATTCGAAGCTCCCGGCGGTCACGTCGGTGAAGCTGATGTTTCCGTCGGACTCGAGGTCGAGCAGGCCGTTAACGGCGATGTCCGCTCCGATCAGCGGAACGTTGAGATCACTGCTCGAATAAAGAGCGAGTTCGCCCGCGGCGATCGTGCCGCCGTTGCTGAAACTGAGCGCGACCGAGCCCGTGCCGAGATCGCCCGCCGCCCCGAGCGTCAGGTCGGCCGCGGTCAGGGTTGCTCCATTGGTACTGTCGGCGACGACCGAACCGGCGGTCGCGGTGCCGTTCGACGAAGCGCCTGTTCCGCTTACCGCATCGGCCTCGACGATGCTGCCCAAGCCATTGATGTCGATCGAGGCGCCATCGGCCCCGATCTGCGCTGCGCCTGCGACTGCGCTTCCTCCGGTCGTGGCACCATTGCCGCCGCTGGCGCTGGAACTCATGAACACCGAATTGGCGGTCAGCGGCGCGTTGACCGCCGCGAGGAAGGTGGTGCCGCCAGTGCCGTCGCCGCCGGCGCCGGTCGAGCCGCTGCCGCCAATGCCGTTGGAAAGGATGTTCGTCTGACCGGTGAGGCTGAGTGAACTCCCCGCGTCGAAGACCTGGATCACCGATCCACCCACCGTTTCGATGTTCGTGCTTCCGAATCCGTCGCCACCTGCGGCCCCGTTGCCACCAGTGCCGCTGGAATCGATGGTTACATCGTTCGCAGTGACTGTTGCGCCCTGGTACGCGCTCATCCGCGCATAGCCGCCGGAACCGTCACCGCCCATGCCGGTGCCGCCATCGCCGCCGGTCCCGGTCGAGATGACGTTGACGGTACCCGATAGCTGCGCATCCGAAGCGAGGCGCAGAGCCGCGCTGAAGCCCGTCCCGTCGCCACCGCCAGAGCCGCCGTCCCCGCCGCCGCCGGTAGCGCTGACGAGCACGTTCCCCGTGGCCCTCAGCGTTCCGAAGTTTTCCACGATCGCTTCGCCCGACGTGCCGTCCCCGCCGATACCGGTGGTCGCATTGCCGCCAATGCCGTTGGCGAAGGAATTCAGCTTCAAAGTGTCAACCGTGCCGTTGATCAAGAGCAGGGCGTTTCCGCCCTGTGCGATGCCGCCCGAATCGATGCCGTTGCCGGCCTGTGCCGATGCAGAAGCCTGAACCGTGCCGGTAGCGGTGAGCGATCCATTGATCGTGAGGGTCGAATCGCCGGCCGTTGCCGAACCCCCGTTCTGCCCGTCACCGGCCCACGCGAACGACGTCATCACGAACCCCGCGCCGTCGTTGATCGAGCCGCCGACCGTCGCGCTGCCGTCGATCGTCCCGACGTTCGAGCCCGATTGCGCGTCGCCGCCGTTGCCGGAAACGGTTGTGCCCGTCCCACCCGCGCCGCCGAATCCATTCGCATTGCCGAAGTAAGTCGCGGCACTGAACGTCGCCCCGCTCGCGAGCGCGAAGCTGTTCGATCCGCCCTGGCCGAAGCCACCGTTGCCGCCGGCTCCCGCAGAACCGATGCCGCCGTTGCCGCCGATGCCACGCGCGAACGAAACGAGATCGCCGGTGGTGAAGCTTCCGCCGCCGATCTGAAGGTTCGTGGTGCCGCCGCGTCCGTCGCCGCCGTTTCCGCCGGTCGTGCCGTCCAGGCCCACGCCGCCCTCACCCGTCGTGTTGATGTTCAACGCGGCGAGAGAGACGATCGGGGCGGAGCCTGTCGGCGCATTTACGATGAACGACGCCGAACCGCCCTGCGCAGAGCCACCGGTGCCCGCGCTCGTCCCGCCGAACGCAAGCGCGCGGACAGCGGTCTGCCCGCCAACGTTCACCGTGCCGCCGTTGGCGCTAATCACGATGGAGGCAGTACCGCCCGTCGAAGCGCCGCCGGCGACGGTGCCCGAGCCGCCGTCGAGTTCTCCGTCGTCGTCGAAATCCTTGTTCCCTGTTGCGCTGACGGTCAAGGTGCCGGTGCCGGTGACTTCGAGGTGCCCGCCGTCGATCAGAAGTTGCGCAGTTCCGCCAAGTGAACTTCCACCGGTGCCGTTGCTTGCGTTGCCGCCCGTGCCGGCTGCCTGCACCGCGACGGAGTTGCTGGCCGTCGTCGATCCGGTCAGTCCGAACATGGCAATGCCGGCGTTCCCGTATCCTCCTCCCGTCGTGCCGGAGCCACCATGAGCGTCACTGTTGACGGTGACGTCGGCCAGATTGAGCGAACCTGCGACATTGAGGGTCGCGTCACCGCCATCAGCGTTTCCGCCTGCGCCGTTGGTCGCCGCCCCGCCACTCGCGAGTGCATCCACGTAGAGGCTGCCAAGCGTCACGCTGCCGTTGAAGGTAGCAGTCGACGACCCCCCGGTCCCGTTGCCTCCGCTCGACCCGCCGTCGCCAGCGCCGCCGGCAGCCTCGAGGACAACGTTGCCCGATCCCAAAATCGTGCCGTCGGCTGTCAGCGCGACAGTTCCGCCCGTCGCGTCGCCGCCGGCACCGGTTCCGCCAACGCCGCCGAAATTGTTGGACGCGAGCACGTCAAGACCTTCGAACTTCATGGTCGCGCCGGCACCGATGGCGATCGAGACGTCCCCGCCGCTGGCGCTGCCGCCCGCGTTTGAACCATTGCCGCCGCGTCCCTGTGCGAAGATCTCTCCGCCGTTAAGGTTGAATTGCGCGCCCGCCCCACTGACCGTGACAGCGATGACGCCAGCCGTCGCGGAGCCGCCGTTGATCCCGTTGCCGCCGGTGCCACCCGACTGCGCGTGGAAGCCGGTTCCAGTCAGCTGTGAACCCGCCTGAACGTCGATAGTGGTCGATCCGCCGTTTCCGTCGGCGCCGTTGCCGTCCAGCGGCGAGCCGCCGAACCCGTTCGACGTCGCGAAGCCCGACACGCCGAGATTGGCGATCCCACCGTTGAGGATCGTCATCAAGGTGGTTCCGCCGGTGCCGAGACCACCGGCGATGGTGCCGCCGCCGCCGACGCCGTTTGCCAGAGCGCGGAATTCACCGGTGAGATTGACCTCGCCACCGTCGACCGTGAAGGTCGCGGTACCGCCCGTGCCGTCGCCGCCGGGCGCACTGTCGCCCTGTCCGGCATGCGCCGAGGCGCGAATCTGGAGGTCGGTTGCGTCGATCTGCCCGTTGGCGATGAGGATCGCGTCGCCGCCGTCCGCATCGCCGCCACTGGCGCCGCTGCCGCCATTCGCGCTTGCATCGGCATTGAGATAGCCGGCGCCGATCGTGCCCGTGCCGCCGATCGTCGCCGTGCCGCCCGTCGAGCTGCCGCCGAGCCCGCCGAATCCCAGCGTTCCCTGTCCGCCGAACGACTGAGTGATGACCTGGAAATCTCCGGTCACCGTCGCGGAGCCATCCACCGTCAGCGACGCATTGCCGCCGAACGCCGAGCCGCCGGTACCGCCGCCCGGAGCGTTGCTGTCGCCGCCGTACGCGCCAGCAATGACCAGTGCCGAGCCCGCTGACAGACTTCCCGCCGCGGCGACGTTCAGTGCCGCATTACCACCCCAAGCCGACCCTCCGCTGCCGCCAATTCCGCCGGTCGCGTCAGCTGTCACGGTGACGTCACCGGTGACCGTGACGTTGCCCCGCACATCGAGCGTTGCCGTGCCGTTCGTCGAGTCGCCATTGCCCGCATTGCCGCCGACGCCGCCGTTACCACCGCCTGACGCGGCCGTGACCAGCAGGCTGCCAGCGGTGACAGTCGTGCCCTCGAACGCGGTGAGGTCAGCTGTTCCGGCGAGCGCGCCTCCAGCGCTGCTGCCGTCACCGCCGCGCGCATAAGCATCAACGCTGAGGTCACCAGCGACGGCGAGCGTGGAAGCAGCTTCCGTCGGCACATCCGGGTTCGCCCCGTCGGCTTGCACAGCGGCGACGCCGCCGGTCGCGAAACCTCCGAAGATCGAGCCAGCGCCACCGAAGGCGCCGGAGCTCAGCTGAACTGCGCCGGTGGCAGTGAACTGGCTGCCGGCGTAGGTTTCGATTGCCGCATAGCCGCCCTCGGCCGACCCGCCATTGCCGCCACTGCCGCCGTGTGCCTGCGCGAAGAGCGATCCATTCCCCAACGACACCGAACCCTTGGAGTTGATGATTGCGCCGCCGCAGAGCGCGGTGGCGTCGAGGCACGAGATGTTGCCGCCGGCGACCGCGCTTCCGCCGTCGCCCTGGGCTCCGCCGGTTCCGGCAGCACCGCCGTCGCCGCCCCACGCTCCGGCATCCATGAAGACATCGCCGAAAGTCGCGCTGCCGGTCGTCGCCGTGCCGCCGCTCGGGTTGAAGCTACCGGCCTGGACGCTGCCCCCATAAGCATTTCCGCCGGCCCCGCCGATCTGGCCGTTGCCGCCCGCGCCGCCGACGCCGCCCCATCCCACGGCATGGAGCGAGACGTTTCCGAGCTGCAACTGCCCGCCGGCCGAATCCGCGAGCACGAAGGCGCCGCCGGTTGCTGGCGTATTCGGTGGGGGCGGCACGTAAAGACCGCCCTGCGCATCGCCGCCGACGCCTGCGGCAATATTGCCGCCATCGCCGGCGCCACCGGCCCCGCCCCAAGCCTCGACGTCCAGATCCACATCGCCGGCGCTGATGAGCGAGGTCGGCGCATTGACCGCTTCCGCCTGGACATAAGCGACGCCGCCCTCGGCATAGCCGCCGGCGCCGCCGAAGCCGAGGTCGGCATCGCCTCCGGTGCCGACGGCGTTGAGATTGATCGTGCCGAGTTGCATCGATCCGCCATAGGACTCGAGGCCCGCGTTGCCGCCGAAGCCCGAACCTCCCGATATTCCGGAACCGCCATGGCCGTTGGCGTTGGCGAAGAAGTCGCCTGTCACCTGAATGCTTGAGTTCGCATCCTCGGCTTCAAGGCGAACGCCGCCGCCCTGGCCGTTACCTCCCGCACCGCTCGACGTAATGCTGCTTCCGCCGCCGTTGCCGTCGGCGCTGAGCGACGCGCTGCCGAGCTTGATCGTTCCGCCGTGGGCGAGAAGCGTGACCGATCCGCCGGAGCCGGAGCCGGCCTGGGTCCCGGTGCCGAAAACGTCGCCGCCATAAGCGTCCGCGTTCGCCTGGGCGCTGCCGATCACCGTGAACTTGCCGCCGAGCTCCGCATTGACGACGATCGTGCCGCCGGTGGCGTTGCCGGCGGCGCCGGTGCCGCCGCCGTTGGTGGTCCCGCCCCAAGCGGAGGCGTTGGCGAGAAGGCTGCCCGCCTTGATCTCGCCCGTGCCGAGGCTGTGAAAATTGATCGTTCCGCCCTGCCCGTCGAAGCTGAACCCGTCGCTGTTCGGCCCGCTGAGAAAAGCGACGGCGTCCGCCTCGAGCTGTCCGTCGACCGTGACGAAGCCGCCGTTCGCCGTCACATCTATGGTGCCGCCGGTGGCGCCCCCGCCGTCGCTCGCGCTCCCGCTCGCCTGGAGGTTGAGGTCGCCCAGAACGTGCACCGTGCCGCCGCTGTTCGCATCGACTTCCGCGTGGCCGCCGGTACCGATCGCGTTGGCCCACACTCGCGCGTCGCCATCCACCTCAAGCACATTTCCGGTGCCGCTCGCGAGCAGCTCCGCAATCCCGTTGACGCTCTGCAACGTTAGATCTTGAGTGAACGTGATCGAACCACCGGTCGCGAGCACGGACGCGTCCCCGGTCGCATAGCCGGTCAGCGAGGATGTGTAGGTCCCGGAGCCGATTTCCATCATCGAGTCAGGCGCGTTCGCCGCAATGAAGACGGGGCCGTTGTCGCCTTGGGATACATGGGCCCCGGACGATATGTAGATCGCACCATTTTCTACGTCCGCGCTCACGGCATCGTCGAAGCCGACGGTTCCGCCGAGCAACATCGTCAGCGCCGTGTTCTTGGGAACCGCGACCATGTAGATGCCGTGATTGTCGGTGGCGGCCTGGTTCGCCGGGCCGGTCGTCGAACCGGTGTGGACGACGCCCGCGCCATCGTCCGTGCCGACATCGATGGCGATGTCGAACAGGCCCTGGTTCATCGTCATCGTGACACCTTCGCCGGCAGCATAGGCGGCCGAGCCGTTCACCTGCACGGTGCCGCCCTGCTCGATGCGCGGAGCAATCAGGGCGACGTAGCTGTTGGCCGCCAGCGCCTTGATCTGCGCGCCGCTCGCAATTTGAATCTTCGCTGTCGGATCAGTGGCCATTTGGCCCTGACCGAAGCTCTCGAAGAAGGAGGTGCTGCCCGGATCGAAGGTCGTCGGCTCCAGCGTCGTCAAAAGCAGGCCGCCGACGTCGAACACGGCGGTCGAACCGATCACCAGGCCGTTGGGGCTGTAGAACCAGATCTTGCCGCCGGTGGCTCCGCCATCGACGAGCGAGTTGACCGTCCCGTCGAACTGGATCGCGACCGCGCCGTCCGGGAGGATCCGGTTGAGGACGGTGTAGTCGCCCGCGTTCGCGTCACCCTGGAAAGTTGCCACGTTCCCCGCGGGCAGGAAGACCATGTTCCCGTCCTGATTGATCTCACCCAGTGGGTTCCAGTCGATCGTTGCCGTTGGCGAGCCGACGCTGATCGTCTCGGTCGTGCCGCTTGTCTGGTTCCGGGAGACTGTGCCCGTGGTGGCGGTGATCGAGCCGCGGAATGCACCGGCAACCTGCGCGTGCGCTCTCTGCGGCGTCACGGCCCCGGTGGCGATCGCGGCGGTTGCACAGGAGATGAGCAGCTTGTTGCGGATCGCCCGGTACGCGGGCTGCGCGGTGCAGATCATCGGTTGCTCCAAGGCCAGAGTCGGGTGGTGAGTGAGACGAGGAAGCGCGGGTCGGGGCGGACATTCTCGATCCCGACGCGAGTCAGCGGAACCGCGAGCGCGGCATCGAGCGCGAAGCGGTCGAAGTTGACCCGGGCGCCCGCGCCGACCGAATTCAGGTGGTCGGACTGGCGGACGACGAACAATTTGTCGTGATTGCCGACCTGGGCGTGGTCCCAGAAGGCATAGCCCTCGATGGCGGCCCTGCGCGCGCGTGTCGGAACCCGGCTGCCAACGCGGATCTCAGCCTGCGTTCCGAAGCCCTTGTCGCCCAGCAAAGTGCCGGGATCGTAGCCGCGCCCGACGGTGTAATTGCCGGCCGAGAATTCCTCGAAGCTGAGCAGCGCCTTCCACGCATATTGCACGCGGGCGCCGAGCGCCAAGGTCAGCCTGGGGATGGGCCGGAACTCGCCGTAGCCGGTGTAGCGCAGGACGGCGGCGTCGGACTGGCCCTCGATGCGGCTCGGCGGCACCTCGCCGGGCCCGAGGCAGCGAGCGCCGAGCGGCCCGCAATCGTCGGTCGCGCCGAAAATGTGCAGGCCCTTGCGAAGCTCGATCTGATTGGCGACGCGCCACGGCGGCTCGCTGCCCGAATCGACCGGAGTCGCGTCGAAGCCGAGGCGCAGGAAGCCGACGCGGAGGCGGTCGCGCGTCAGCTTGATGCCGTCGAGCTTCACGTCCTGATTGACGTAGTCCATGCCGCCGGACGCGCGGAACGTCTGGGCCTGACGGCGGACAAGCGGATAGCCGAGCTCGAACGTGTTGAGCAGGGTGCGGGCGAGAACCTTGGAATCGGGCACGGTCGGCCTTGCCCAGGCGTAAGTGAAGCTGTCGCCAATGCTGAGGCCCTGCGGACCGAGCCGGAAGTCGTGGCCGATCTGAACCGTCTGCTGCTCGTGGAGGTCGGCGGTGCTGAACACCGACAGTATGGTGCGGTCGCCGAGGCCCGTCAGGCCGAACACCTCGCCGCGCAACAGCCCGCCCCATGGGCCGAGCGCTTCGGAGCCGCCGTTCTGGACATTGAAATCGACATAAGCGGGAGTGCGCTGGACAGTGACGTCGCCGACCACGTCGCCGGGCGCCGCGCCCGCCGGGCGAAGCGTGAGCCGAACGGTGTAGCCCGGAAGGTCGCTCGCGAGCAGCAAATAGCGCTCGGCCTCGAAGCGGTTGAACACCGGCTGCTTCGTCAGTTGGTTGAGGTAGCCGGCAATGATCCGCTCGGCGCCCGTCGCGTCGCCGCGCACGCGCACCTGGGTGAGGTGCGCCATGAGCACGCGGAAGCGGAGCGTGCCATCGGCGATCTTCTGCTCGGGCACCTGGACAGCGGCGATGTAGCCCGCGTCGCGAAGGATGGTGCCGGCGCGATCGCGAATTTCGCACACGACCGAGATCGGGACGTCGCGGCCGACGTAGGGCGCGTAAGCGCTTGCCAACTGCTCGGCGGTGAGACCTCTGAGTCCGTCGAATTCGGCGCCGCGCAGGACGAAATGGATAGACTGATATTCGGGCCCGTCGAGCGCGCACGGGGAACGCTCGACGCCCCCTTCGACTTCGAGCTTCGGCGCACCGGGGATCGGCGCCGGCGCCGGCGGTCGGGTGACTTCCTCGCGCGTCGGCGGAAGCGGCAGTGGCTGTGGCTGCGTAGTCGGCGCCGCCGATTCGCGCATCTCCTCGGCTCCGCAGTCCTTCTCGCATTGCCCGCTCC
>NZ_WJSQ01000102.1 GCF_009720245.1 Sphingomonas segetis
GCGGCCGCCGCGCCCGCCAGCACCCTCGTCGGCGCTGCCGCCGCAGGCCGCCAGCAGCAGCGCCAGGCCGATCAGGGATGCGGACTTCACGATATGGCGCCTTTTCCCCTGCTGCCGCCGATTGCAAGTAGGGATGCGCTCTGGGCGAACGAACATGACAATTGCCGCGCGGCTAGATGAACTATCGTTGGTTAAGGTCCCCGCGTTCGACGAACGGTCGACTGTGCCCGACCAAGGACCGGTTTCGCTTCGAAATCTATTGGCGGCGCCCAGCGGAAGGCGCCGGCGTTGGACCGATCAGGAACTGGAGCGGCACCGCGACCCGCGACGCCCAGCTGATCTCGTTGTGCTTCTGGCCGGGGAAGCTCAGGCTCAGCGTGCTCGACCACTGCCGGTATCCGCGCCGCTTCACCACTGCGTCGACGCGATCCTGATAGCGGGCATAGTTCGCGTCCAGCGTTTCGCTGCCATGGTCGAAGTACAGCTTGTGGCTGCCGGGATCGGGAAGTGCAGGCGAGAGATAGCGCTCGAACGCAGAGGACACGGCCTCATATTCCTCGTCGCTGATCGGCTTGTTGTCGGGCGTGATGACCAGCGGCCAGTGGGTCGACATCATTCCCGCCGCGCCGAACACCCGCGGGAATTCGTCGATCGCGTACAGCGAAATCAGCGCCCCCATCGACGAGCCCATGATCGTCGTGTCGGCGGGGCCGGTCCTCACGTTGAACCGCCGGTCGATCATCGGCTTGAGCTCGCGCACCAGGAATTTGAGGTAGCCGTCGGACAGGGGATCGCCGCCGTACAGCGCGCGGACCTTCTGCCGGTAGCTGGCAGGAAGCCCGTTGAACGCCTCGGACGGGACATATTCCTGCAGGCGCTTGGGCGTGCTCCAGATCCCGACGACGATCGTCGGACGCACCTTCTTTTCGCGGATCAGCCGATCGAGCGTTTCGTCGATCTGCCATTCCATCCCATATCCTGCCGTCTTGGTGTCGAACAGGTTCTGGCCGTCATGCATGTAAAGCACCGAGAATTTCGGCCCGTCGGTTTTGTAGCCTGACGGAAGCCACACCACGACGCGCCGCGGGTCGGCATATTTCGACTGCACCACGCCGAGATCGACGATGCTGCCGGCGGAGACCTGCGGGGGAGGGCCGTCCTGCTTCTGGGCGACGGCGGGCGCGGCGGCGAGAAGCAGGATTAGAGCGAAGACGAATTGGCGGATCATGCGGCGTCCTTCAGGTGCCCGAGCACATCGGCGTGGCTTGGGAAATTCATCGCGCAGCCGGCGACGAAGCGCTCGACTTCGGCCATGTCGACCGGCGCGATGTCGGTGCCCGGCGGCTTGAGCATCCTCTCGTCCGGGAAGTTGCCGTAGCCGGCGAGCATGCAATGCCACGACACTGGCGAGTAGTAACCGGCGATGTCCTGGCGCATCACCTCCTGCTCGAGGTCGGCGCCGGTGAACCAGGCGGTGATCAGGGCCTTGAGGCTGTCCGACAGCGCGTCGGTGCTGGTCGCGTCGCGCCAATACTCCGTGTCGCGCCGTTGCGCGGTGCGATAGTGGCAGACCAGATAGTCGCGAATCCCTTCGTACCGCCGCGCGATGGCAGCGTTGAACGCGTCCCGCTGGTCAGTTTGCCACGCATCCAGGAACGAATTCACCGTCGCCAGCACGATGTGCAGCGCGGTCGCCTCGAGCGGCTCGAGGAAGCCCTGCGCGAGGCCGACCGCGAGGCAGTTCTTCACCCAGCTCCGCTCGATCCGGCCGCATTTCATCCTGAGGTGGCGGACCTCGGCGTCTTCGTCCAATCCGAGGTGCGCTCGAAGCTCGGCGGCGGCGTCCTCCTCGTCGATGTAGCGCGACGAATAGACGTAGCCGTTGCCCATGCGGTTGGTCAGCGGGATGTGCCAGATCCACCCCGCCGATTTGGCGACGGATCGCGTGCACGCGTGGATGGGACCGGGTCCGTGCGGTGTCGGCGCCACGACCGCACGGTCGTTGAACAGATTCTCTGCGAATGGGCGGTGCGCCTCTCCGAGCGCACCTTCGATGATCGCGGCGCGAAAACCGCTCGCGTCGACGAAGAGGTCTGCCTCGAAACGACGGCCGTCGTCCGCGCCCAGCGTCGCGACATCGCCCGCCTCGTCGAGTTCGACCGATGCGATACGTGCTTCCACGTGAGCAATCCCCCGCTTCGTGCCAAGCTCGGCAAGGAAGGCGCCGATCAGATGCGCATCGAAATGGTAGCCGTAGCTTACGAAGAAGGGGAAATTCGCCGGCGCGAGCGGCGCCAGGCCCTCGCGAGCGATCCGTGTCGGGATAAAGAACGGATCGGGATGGGCCGGCACATCGCGTCCGCTCCGCCGAGCGCGCGCGGCGTGGAAGAACTTGCGCTGCGTGAAGCCATCCAGCTCGGTCGGGAAGGGGTGGAAGTAACGCTCGAACCCCGGCCTCTCCGACCAGCCGCTGAACTCGATTCCTGCCTTGTACGATGCGTTGCACCGCGGCATCCACTCGGCTTCGGCAACGCCGATCTCGTCGAAGAAGGCTTTGAGCTGCGGCGTCGATCCTTCGCCGACACCGATGATCCCGATGTCCTTGGATTCGATCAGCGACACTGTCGTGCCCTGATCCGACCAGCGCCGGTGCAGCAGGTGCGCCGTCATCCAACCTGCGGTCCCCCCGCCAAGGATGATTACGGACTGGGGCGGCGCTGCCATCAGTTGTCGAGAGCGACGAACCGCACCGCCGCGCCGCCGCCGGGCGCAATGCGCATCGCCATGCGGTCCCTGGCGGTGACGATGCGCTGCTCGATGACGATCGCCCGCGGATTGGTGCGATAGTCGGCGTCGGCGCCGTCGCGGTATATTTCGGCGCGATAGCGGCGGCCCGGATCGAGGAAGTCGAGCGCGACGTCGAAATGCCGCTCCTGCTCGTCGCCGACCGCGCCGAGGAACCAAGTCGGCGCGCCGCGCTGCTTGCGCGCGAACACCGCAAGGTCGCCGACCTCGCCGGCGAGCATACGCGTGTCGTCCCAATCGACCGCGACTTCCTTGATGAACTTGAAAGTCTTGGGGTTGGCTTCGTAATTCTCGGGCAGGTCGGCGGCCATCTGGATCGGCGAATAGATGACGACGTAGAGCGCGAGCTGCTTGGCCAAGGTCGAGAGGATCGGCGTGTCGTCCTTGCCCTTCAGGCTGACGATGCCGGGCGTGAAATCCATCGGCCCCGACAGCATGCGCGTGAACACGAGGTTGGCTTCGTGCTCGGGCGGATTCTTCGGTTCGCCCCAGGCGTTATATTCCATCCCCCGCTGGCCTTCGCGCGAGACCCAGTTCGGATAGGTGCGGCGGAGCCCCGTGTCCTTGACCGGCTCGTGCGCGTCGACGGCGATCTGCCGCTTCGCCGCTTCGGTGATCACCTTCAGGTGATGGTCCACCATTACCTGTCCCTGGTGCCATTCGAAGTGAATCTTGCCGTCAGCCCCAAGCGCCTGGATTCCGCCTGCGTCGGCGACATAACCGGTCTTCACCGCATGGATGCCGAGGCGCCGGTAAAGCTCGAGCGCGGGGATCAGCTGCTTTTCGTAATTGGCGATGTTGCCGGCCGTCTCGTGGTGCCCGATCAGCCCCACGCCCTTCTTGTGCGCGTAGGCAGCGACGGCGGGGAGATCGAAGTCGGGATAAGGCTGGGTGAAGCTGAAATCCTTGCCCCAGGCGAACCAGCCATTGCCGTCCGGATCGTCGTCCCAGCCCTTGTTCCAACCCTCGACAAGCACGCCCCCGAAGCCGTTCTTCGCCGCGAAGTCGATGTAGCGCTTGGCGTTGGCAGTCGTCGCGCCGTGCTTGGGCCCCGAGTTCCACGTCGACTTGTCGAGGTGCATCTCCCACCAGATGCCGACATATTTCATCGGCTTGAACCAGCTGACGTCGCCGAGCTTGTTGGGCTCGTTGAGGTTCAGGATGATCTGCGCCGACTTGTAGAGCCCGGGTGCGTCGGGCGCGATCATGATCACCCGCCACGGAGTTGCGAGCGGCAGGCCCCGGCTGACCTTCGGACCGGTCGAAGACGGCATCAGCATCGCCTTGAACACGTTGTCGTGCACGCGACGCAGGTCCATGCCGGAATAGTCGACCAGCGCGGCTTCGTGGATCGACAGATGCAGCCCGCTGTCAGTGCGGAAGGTGATCGGAGTCTGCGCGACTCCGACCTCGTCGATCGGAGTCCTGCGGTAGAGATATTCCGCGCGGTTCCACTCGAGCGCCTCGTCCCACCAGGCCGTGCCGGGCTCGGCGACGTTGAACTCGGTCAGCTCGTCGGCGATGTTCGCGTGGGTGAAATCGGGCGCGCGCGGAAGCTCGTAGCGGAAGCCGATCCCGTCATCGAACAGCCGGAACACGACCGTCATGCGGCGCTTGAGCCACTTGGTCTCGTCGAAGCTGACCGCCAGCTCGTTATAGCGGTCGCGGATCGTCCGGTATTCGCCCCACGGCTCTTCCCATGTCTGGTCGAAACTGCGCGTTGCCTGCCCGGCGAGCTTGAAGTTGCGCAGCATCTGGGGCGCGTCGGTGAAGAGGAAGCCGAGGCGGCTCTCGGCGATGACCGGCTTGCCCTGCCGCGAGACGATATAGCCGACGCGGCCTTCGGGACTGAGGGTCACGTCGACGTGGATGACTTTCGATGGCGAGTCGGCGGTTGCGACGATCTGTGACCCGCTAGGCGCCTGGGCCACAGTCTGCGCGGCGGCGGGGATGGCAATCAGGCACAGGACAGCGGCGGCGAGCAAGCGAAACAGGGTCATGCAATCTCCTCGATGACCGCAGCGTAGGGGCCGAGCGCGCGCTCGCCAATCTCCCCGTTGGACAGGAGCTTCATTCCGGCCGCTACGAACGTCGGCGCACCGGCGGAGAGGTTGAACGTGCAGCGGAGGTGCTCGCATCCGTCGTGGCGGTCGAAGACCAGTAATTGTTCGTCGGCTTCAATGACTTGCATCTCGCCGTCGCGCAGCGCCGAATGGACGCGACGCAGCCGCAGGCACTCGCGCGTGAACGCGAGCGTCGAGCGGGGATCCTCCTCCTGCGCATCGACCGCGAGGAGGCGATGATTCTCTCCCGCCGGCAGCCACGGGCGTCCGGTCGAAAAGCCGAGGTTGGGCGCTTCTCCGTTCCACGGCATGGGCGTGCGCGCGCCGTCGCGGCTCAGCGTCTGCGGCCAGTTCGCGATCGCTTCTGGGTCTTGCAAATGCTCGTATGGGACGTCGACCTGCGGGAGTCCGAGCTCCTCGCCCTGCCAGATCGTGATCGAGCCGCGCAGCGTGCAAAGCAGAAGCATCTTGGTTCGCGCGAACGCCTCCCGGTGCTCGGCGCTGACCCAGCGCGAGATTGCGCGCGGCGCATCATGGTTCTCGAACGCCCAGGTGGGCCACCCCGCATCCTCGGGCCAGTCATTGGCCGCACGCGCGACCAGCGGCGGGGTCAGGGTATCGGCATAGAGGAAGTCGAAGCCGTAGGCGCTGTTGAGCCGGCCCGGCCGCGTGAACGCCTGCATTTCGGCGAGCGCATGATCGCCGCCCACCTCAGCGAGGGTGAAGCGCGTGCCGTAGCTATCGGTCACCTGCCGCAGCTGTTCGAGGAATGTGGCGATGTCCGGGTGCGACTGGTTGTACAGGTGCTGCTGGAAATCGAACGGCCGCGTCCGCTTGCCGCCGTCAATCGCCGGCGGATTGTCGCGCAGTTCAGGGTCGTGCATCGCGAAGTTGATCGCATCGATTCGGAAACCGTCGACTCCGCGGTCGAGCCAGAAACGCGCGACGTCGAGCAGCGCATCCTGAACTGCCGGACTGTGGACGTTGAGGTCGGGCTGCTCGGTGAGGAAATTGTGCAGATAATATTGGCCGCGGCGCGCGTCCCACTGCCAGGCCGGACCGCCGAAGACGGATTGCCAGTTGTTGGGTGGCGAGCCGTCGGCCTTCGCGTCCGCCCAGACGTACCAGTCGGCCCGGGCGCTGTCGCGGCTAGACCGGCTCTCCTGGAACCAGGGATGCTGGTCGGAGCTGTGCGAATAGACCTGGTCGATGATGACTTTCAGGTCGAGCGCGTGCGCCCGTTCGATCAGCGCGTCGAAGTCCGCGAGGGTCCCGAACACCGGATCGACATCGCGATAATCGGCGACGTCATAGCCGAAGTCGCGCATCGGCGAAGTGAAGAAGGGCGACAGCCAGAGGCCGTCGACGCCGAGGCTCGCGACATAATCGAGGCGCTCGATGATGCCGCGCAAATCGCCAATACCGTCGCCGTTACTGTCGGCGAAGCTGCGCGGGTAGATCTGGTAGATCGCCGCACCCCGCCACCAGGGTGAGGCGGCAGATGCGTCCACGGCTGCCGAGGCTTCCTCAGCGAGCATTGCACACCGCGTAGCCAAACCCGGGAAGCTCGATCGCGACGCTGCCGGGAGCCTGCGCTTTGAGCGGGCAGGTGCCGGCAAGCGTCTCGAACTCCGTGGAGCGGGTTTCGACGCGAACGTTCTGTTTCAGCGGCTCGGTCGAAGTATTGAACAGCAGAAGCATCTCGCGGCCCGTGCCCGGCTCGAACCGCGAGACCGCGAACAGCCCCGGCTTGTCGGAAGCGTAGCGGATAACCTGCAATCCGCGTGTCAGAGCCGAATGCGTGGTGCGGATCTTCGCGAGCTCGGCAATTTCCCGATAAAGGGGATGATCGGGATCGAAGTTCGCCTGAGCGGTCGTCGCGCCCGTGCCGAGGAGCGCGTCCTCGTTGTAAGTCGCGACCTTGCTGGCGAACATGTCCTGGCGCGAATCCTGATCGCCCCCTTTGCCGACAAAGCCCTGCTCGTCGCCCGAATAGATGGTCGGCACGCCGCGCAGCGTCAGCAGCATCGCGTGGCCGAGCTGGTCGCGCCTGAGCAGCTCGGCGTTGTCGGCCTTTGGCACGAAATGCTTGAGCAGTATGGGAAAGCGGCCGGCGTCGTGATTGCCGAGGAAAGTCGGCAGCTCGAGTGCCGCCTCGGCGCCGCCTTCGTACAGCGGATCGGCGCGGAACAGCTTGGCCAGCTCGTCTGTGCCCGCAGTTCCCGAGACCACGTCGACCGCGGCACGCGTGAATGAAAAATCGAGCACGCTCGGCAGCTTGTCGACGCGTGTGTTCACCGCCGTGTGCGCCGGGTCCATCTCGCCCGTCGCGACTTCGCCGAAGATGTGGAAATTGGGGATGCCGTTCGCTTTCGCGCGGGTGAGCATCGCGGGCACGAACTTCTGCCAGAACTCCGGATTGACGTGCTGGGCGGTATCGATCCGGAAGCCATCGACGCGGTACTTGTCGATCCAGCCGCCGTAGATCTCGATCATGCCGTCGATGACGCGCGGGTTCTCGGTGAAAATGTCGTCGAGGCCGACGAAGTCGCCCATCGTGCTGGACTCGCCGCGGAAGGTGCTGTCGCCGCGGTTGTGATAATAGATCGGGTCGTTGAGCCACGCCGGCCGCTTGACGTCCTTCTCGGCGGCCGGGACCTTCACGGTGTAAGCGTAGTTCGGGTCGGTGAGCTTCGCGAAATTCGCCGCGCTTCCGTCCTGCTCGCCGATGAAGCCCGGATTGATCGGCTTGCCCTCGACGCCGCCGCGGCGCTGATACGGATAGTCGGCGATGCTCCGGTAAGGGCAGTCGTTCTGACCCGCGCATTCCGCAAGCTGGATCACGTCGGCCGTGTGATTGGCGACGATGTCCATGTAGAATTTCATGCCGCGCGCGTGGACTGCATCGACCAGCGCCTTGAACTCTTCGTTGGTCCCGAAATGCGGATCGACCTGGGTAAAATCGGTGATCCAGTAGCCGTGATAGCCTGCGCTTTCCTGTCCCGGCGGGCCCTGCACGGCCTTGTTCTTGAAGATCGGAGCAACCCAAAGCGCCGTGGCGCCGAGCCCCTCGATGTAATCGAGGCGGTCGATCAGCCCCTTGATGTCGCCACCGTGGTAGAAGCCCTTGTGCGTCGGGTCGAAGCCCGTGGCCAGCCGGTCGCCGGAAAGCCCGCCGCGGTCGTTCGAGGGATCGCCGTTTTCGAACCGGTCGGGCAGGACGAAATAGATCACCTCGTCCTGCGGCAGGCGCGCGCGGTAATCCGCTGCGCCGGTCGAGGCGCTTGCGCTCGATGCAAGCGCGACCGCCATCGCCGCTCGGATGAAAGACGTCCTCATTGGTGCTCCTTCACCTTGTCGCCGACCAGCGACGCCACGAATTGACGGTGCGTGGGCAGGCTCTTGGTCTTCACGCGATAGCTTTTTGCAACGCTGTCCAGGAACGGACCGATGTCTTCGCCGGGGACATTGTCCGCGAGCGGAGACCAGCTTTCCGGCATGATCCCCTGGCCGATCATGACCTGGCCCCAGCTGTCGTCGAGGAACAGTTCCTCGTCCTCGCGGATGACCAGGCCCGCCTCGCGGAACAGACTGATCTTTTCGAGCAAAGTGTCCGGCAACTCCATGTTGCGGCACAGCTCCCAGAACTCGCCCTCGCGCTCGTTGGCGAAATAGTGAAGCGCGATGAAATCGCGCACGCGCGCCCATTCGATCGTCGACAGCCGGTTGAAATAGTCGCGTGCTGAATCGGTCCGCGACAGGTCGCCGGGAAGCAGGTTGAGGAATCTTCCGAGGGCCGACTGGACCAAGTGGATGGCGGTAGATTCCAGCGGCTCCATGAACCCGGCCGCGAGGCCGAGCGCGAGGCAATTGTGCGACCAGAATTTCTCGCGCCGGCCGCTGGTGAACCGGATCGGCCGCGGATCGCCGAGCGGCGCTCCGTCGAGGTTCGCAAGCAGGGTCGATGCGGCCTCGTCGTCGGACATGAACTTGCTGCAATAGACGTGGCCGTTGCCGGTGCGGTGCTGCAGCGGGATGCGCCATTGCCACCCGGACGGCCGCGACAGCGCCTGCGTATAAGGCCGGAACGCGTCGCTGGACTTGCACGCCACCGCGAGCGCGGAATCGCACGGGAGCCAGCGGCTCCAGTCGAGGTACGGAACGTCCAGCGTCTTTCCGACCAGCAGGCTGCGAAAGCCCGTGCAGTCGATGAAGAAAGTCCCTTGGACGCGTCTCTCGCCGTTGAGGGTGAGAGCGGTCACGTCGCCATCTTCGCCATCGCGCTCGACGTCGAGGATCCTGCCCTCGACGCGGCGGACGCCCCGCTCCTCGGCATAGTCGCGAAGCATCTTCGCGAAGAGCGAAGCGTCGAAATGATAAGCATAGATGAGTTCGGGGACGGTGTTCGATGCGGTGTTCGTGGCCATCCGCCCGAGCCGCGCGGCGGCGATGTTGAAACCGTATGCGCCGAACTCCTGCGCCACTCCGAGCGACCGTCCGCGGAGCCACAGCTGGCGAAACGGGATCAGGCCGACTTGCCGCCCGGTCTGGCCGAAGCTGTGCATGTAGGATCGGCCTTGACCGGTCCAGCCGTCGAACTCGATGCCGAGCTTGAAGGTCGCGTTGGTCCGGCGGACGAACTCGGCCTGGTCGAGGCCAAGCCCGATGATCAGATTGTGGATTTGAGGGATCGTCGCTTCACCGACGCCGACGGTGCCGATCTCGTCGGACTCAACGAGTGTGATTGACGCCCTGTTGTCAAGGAAGCGCGCGAAAGTCGCTGCAGCGACCCAGCCCGCAGTTCCGCCACCGGCGATGACGATCTCGAGACGCGAAAGCTGGCTCATCGAATGGCGATCGCGGGAACCCGGCGGCGGCGGCGCAATGCCGCCGGGACCGCTCGGATCAGGAGCCGCGCTCGCCGCGCTCGACCGGCGCCGGAGGCGG
>NZ_WJSQ01000103.1 GCF_009720245.1 Sphingomonas segetis
GCGTGGCTAGCGGGCTGCGGGTACCAGCGGCGCGCCGCCTAGGGCCGGCGGCACGAGAGTCGTCACCGCGCTCGGCGGCCCCGGGCGCTCCTTTCCCCACGTCATCGCGCTGACCTGCGCCGCCGGAAGCCCGAGCAGGATCAGATAATTGCGCGCTTCCGCCGAGCGCTCTGCACCCAGCGCAAGCGCATGGTTGCGGGTGTCGGTCGGATCGCCATGGCCTTCGATCCGCACGCCAACTTCCGGGTGCTGCCGGAGCCACATCGCCTGATTGACGAGCAATGTCCGCGCGGCGGGCGTCAGCTGCGCGCTGCCCGGAGCGAAATAGACGGTGGTGCCGCCCGCCTGTGCGGCAAATGCCGCCCGGAGCAGCTCGATCGGGTTCTGCACCGGTGCGGGCGGCGGCGCATCGCGGCGCCTGAGACCGGGCAGCTGCGCCGACGCCGGGACGGCGATCAGCAAGGCGAGGAGGAGAAGTTTGCGCATCGGCCTCAATCCATCGTGCCCGACCAATTCGGGTCGGATCCGTCCTGGGGAATCGTCATCTTTCGGGGCGCGCTGCCGTCGAGGCTGACGCGGTAGATCGCCGGCCGTCCGTTGGCTTCCGTGCGCTGGAACACGATCTCGCGGCTGCTGGCCGCCCAGCTCGGTCCCTCGTCGGCCGGGCCGCGGGTCAGGATCCGCTCATCCGTGCCGTCCGGATTGATGATGCCGATCCGGCGCGTGTCGCCGAAGCGCCAGGTGAAGGCGATGAATTTTCCGTCAGGACTCCACTCGGGCGCGCCATAGGCCGCGGTGGTGAAGGTGATCCGCCGCTCGTTCGAGCCGTCGGCGTTCATCACGTACAGCTGCTGGGTGCCCGACCGGTCGCTTTCGAACACGATCTGGCTTCCGTCCGGCGAGTAGCTGGCGTCGGTGTCGATCCCCGGGGACGTGGTGAGCCGCTGCGGCCTGCCGCCGTTCTCGCCGACGACGTAGATGTCGCTGTTGGCCCCGAGCATCATCGAGAAAACGATCCTCGATCCGTCGGGCGAGTAGCGCGGGGCGAAGGACATGGCCGGGCCCTGGAGCAGCGGCTGCTGGTGTCCGTTGTCGAGGTTGACGATCTGCACCTGCGGAAGGCCGCTCTGGAAACTGACGTAAGTGAGCCGGTGGGCCTTGGGCGACAGGCGCGGGGTCAGGACCGTCGTGCCGCCGGGCGTCACATAGCTGTGGTTGTAACCATCGCTGTCCATGACCGCGATGCGCTTGACGCGCGAATTCGCCGGGCCGGTTTCGGCGACATAGGCGATGCGCGTGTCGAACATGCCGGGCGAGCCGGTGATCTCCTTGTAGGCGAGGCCCGAGCATTTGTGGGCGGCACGCCTGAGATCGTCCTTGGCGACGACGAAGCCGGTGCGGCCGAGCTCGCGGCCCTTCTCCACGTCGTAAATGTAGCAGCCGATGGCGAGGCGCCCGTCGGAACGCTGCTGGACGAAGCCGGTAATCAGGCCCTTGGCGCCTTTGTCGCGCCATTTGGAGAAGGTCGGGGCGGTGACTTCCGGGTAGGAATAATAATCCTTCCGGTTGGGCTCGAGCGGCATCACCTCGGCGGTCTGCCGAAGGTCGGCTTCGATCAGCTGCGTCGCCTGCCACGCATAAGCGAGCGATCGATTGCCCTCGGCTCCCTTGTCGGGCGAGGTCATCGGCGGAAGCGCGATTACGGTCGCCGCAGGCTGGCCGGGCTGCACCGCCGCGGCTGCGGCCGTGGACGCGCCTGCGGTGAGCAGCGCCAAAACTCCTGATGCGATTGTTTTCATTGCCCCTTCAAGCCGATTTGACGGAATATTTCGACCCACTCTCTTGGCTGGCGCCGCGGTCGGCCCTCACGGTCCAGGAACGCGGCAGTGACGGTTGCGTCGGACAACAGTTCGTCCGCCCGCATGACTCGCTGCTGAATATCCACCGACGATGCGCGGACCTGTTCGACCGTGCTGACGACCCGAAGGTCGTCGGCGAGGCGGGCCGGGCGACGGTAGCGGATGTCCACATGGGTCACGAAATATGCGCTTCCGTCACCGCGCAGCATTTCCGCCTGGTCGATTCCGACGGCGCGGATCATGTCCGAACGCGCCCGCTCCATGAACTTCAGGTAATTGGCGTAATAGACCACGCCAGCGGTGTCGGTGTCCTCGAAATAGACGGTCAGCGCGAAATGATGCTCCGGCCCGACGAAGCCGCCGCGGTAGGGTTGATCGAAGTCGGGGGATGTCATCGGCAGCGCTGTAGCGAGCGCCGACTCCCGCCGTAAAGGCTCAGCGATCGATCTTGCTCCCGAGGTCACCGACTTGTCGGACTAGATCGCCCTGCGCTTCGGCGATGTCGGAAAGATGCATTCCCCAGCCCGGCAGGAACATGCCGAGCACCGACACTTCGCCGCCTACGCGGTCGGTCCATTCTTCCCCCGGCGCGTGGTTGGTGCGGATCGAGAGATAGCCGCGCGGGCCCTCGTTGACGCACTTGGCCGAGACCAGGCCTTCGGTTCGGACGTAGGGCGTCGAGGGCTGGCCTTCGCTCGACCAGCGGATCGGCCCGCCCGGTACCGGCAGCGACGAGCGTGCATACCAGTAGCTGTCGAGCCTGACCCAATCACTGGAGCCGGGAAGCGCCGGATTGACGCAGGCCGCCGTCATCCCCGGCGCGCTCGAGTAGCCGAACATCGCGCCCTTGGGTGGCGGGTTCTTGTCGCGGAAGCTGGTCCAACTGATGACGCAGCCCGTCTGACCGGGCCGGCTGCACAGCGGCGTCTTCCTGAACGTCCCGCCGACCAGCTTTCCTTCGGGCACCAGCACGTTGAAGCCGGGGATGATGGCGAGCTTCATGCGCGCTGCGACGGCGGGGTTGGTCTCGATCTCGTTCGCGATCAGTTGCTGGAGCATCAGGCTGCCCTGGCTGTGGCCGATCAGAACGAAGGGTCGGCCACCGTTCCCGGTCCTGAGATAGTCATGCCATGCGGCGGCCACGTCGCGATACGCGATCTTCGACGCTTCGGTGATGTCGCCGCCCGCGGAATAAGCCGCGATCGCGCCGAGCGTCATCTGGCGATAGATGGGCGCGAATGTTCGGCACACGCCCGCGAACCGCGCGAACTGGGTCTCCGCCGCGGCCTTCTCCTCGCCGGCGTTGAGGTCGCTATTGAGGCCCTGGTCCCGTGATACCGTCGGATAGACGTAAAAACAGTCGACCGGCGGGTCCGCTGCAACCGTGCTGCGTCCCGTCGAGCCATAGCCGTTGGGGTTGAGTGCCGTGGTCGCAAGCGGCGTCGAGCACACGTCCTTGCGGCCCGGAAGGCAAAGCCAGCTCGAAGGCTTCGAATAGTCCGGCGCGGGTGGAGTAGGGGCTGCAAGTCCGAGAAGTGACGCGACGACGCCTGCGATCATTTGGCTTGAGCTCCGCTATCGAACAATCCGCTTTGGCTGCCCTGCGGCGCCGGCAGCCCAAGATGGGCGTAGCCGCGGCCGTTGAGGCAGCGCCCTCGTGCGGTGCGGGCGATGAGGCCGAGCTGAATGAGGAACGGCTCGATCACGTCCTCGATCGTGTCCCGCGGCTCGGAGAGGCCGGCGGCGAGCGTCTCCACGCCGACGGGGCCGCCGCCGTAAAGGTCGGCGATCATCGTCAAATAGCGCCGGTCCATCGCGTCGAGGCCGAGGCTGTCGATTTCAAGTCTCGAGAGAGCCTTGTCGGCAACCTCTGCGTCGACCGTGTCGGAACCGGCCGCGTGGGCGAAGTCGCGCACCCGGCGAAGCAGCCGCCCGGCGATGCGCGGAGTCCCGCGCGAGCGGCGGGCGATCTCGCGCGCGCCGTCCCCGGTGAGGTCGACGCTCAGAAGCCGGGCCGCGCGGCGGACGACCAGCTCCAGCTCCTCGACCGTGTAGAAGTTGAGCCGAACCGGGATTCCGAAGCGGTCGCGCAGCGGCGTGGTCAACAGCCCCTGCCGCGTCGTCGCCCCGATCAGGGTGAATCGGGGAAGGTCGATCCGCACGGAGCGCGCGGACGGACCCTCGCCGATCATCAGGTCGAGAGCGCGGTCCTCCATCGCCGGATAGAGCACCTCCTCGACCGCGGGATTGAGCCGGTGGATCTCGTCGATGAACAGGACGTCGCCGTCCTCGAGGTTGGTCAGCAAGGCCGCGAGGTCGCCCGACTTGGCGATCACGGGCCCCGAGGTGGCGCGAAAGCCAACTCCCATCTCGCGCGCGAGGATTCCGGCGAGCGTCGTCTTGCCGAGCCCCGGTGGGCCGTGGAGCAGGACATGGTCGAGCGCCTCGCCGCGGCTCTTGGCGGCATGGACGAATACCCGCAGATTCTCCCGCGCCGCCTGCTGGCCGATGAACTCGTCGAGGCTCTTGGGGCGAAGCGCCGCGTCGGCGTCTTCGGAAGTCCGCTCCGGAGTCGTGATTCGCGCCGGGTCAGTTGCCACGGCGGCCGCGAATGTTCGCGAATGTTCGCAGTGATACGCGCGCCTGCGGCCAGACGACCGAAGCGGCGGAGCTGCGCATACCGGCCGATGGCATTGCCTTCCCGCTCAACTTGCTTTCCGTTGCCACCGAGCGATGATGCACATTCGGCGCGCTGTAGGACAGCGGATTTTGCGGCGCGAGGGGGACAGCGTCATGGATGTCGATCGAAGGACGGTGATGACGGGGGCAGCGGCGGTGCTCGCCGCCGCACCGCTCGTGGCGAAAAGGCCGGCCACGGCATCATGGTACGACCGCGCGATCGTCATCGATGCACTCGGCGGGATCGGCGATCCTTATTCGCCCGACGAGCAGCTGCGGCTCGGCGACCGTGCCTGGTCGGAGATGATAGCGACCGGCGTGACGATGCTGCGCGACACGGTATTTCCGGTCGGTAACAGCGCCGAGCCATGGGGCGATTATCAGAAGGACGTCGCGCTCAAGCGGAACATCCTCAACGCCAACCCCGATCGGCTGGTGCTCGTCCGCACCGCCGCCGACATCCTCAAGGCCAAGCGCGAGAAGAAGTTCGCCTGGCTGTGGGGAACGCAGGACAGCTCGATGGTCGGGCCGGAACTCGACCGGCTGGGACAGATGAAGAAGGACGGGGTGATGACCGTCCAGCTGACCTATAACAACCGCAACCTCGCGGGCGACGGCGCGCTCGAGCCGGCCAATGCCGGGCTGTCGAGGCTCGGCCGCGCCACGATCGAGCGGATCGAGGCGGAGAAACTTCTGCTCGACCTCAGCCACGGCGGCGCCCGGACGGTGGCCGAGGCCGCGGCCTTCGCCAAGCGGCCGCCGGTCATCAGCCACACGGGAGCGCGGGCGCTCGCCGACCATCCGCGCAATACGGCGGATGAAACGATCAGGGCGGTCGGCGACAAGGGCGGCGTCGTGGGCGTCTATTTCATGCCGTTCCTGACCCTCAACAGCCGTCCGAAGGGAGCGGACCTGGTCCGCCACATCGAGTATGTCGCGAAGGTCGCGGGAGAGGACCATGTCGGGATCGGCACTGACAATGGCGTGCTCCCCCAGGCGACCGATGCCGAGGCGACGCGCAAGCTCAACGAATGGGCGGCGCAGCGGATCAAGATGGGAATCGCCGCTCCCGGCGAGGGGCTGAACGTCTGGCCGATGGTCGCCGACTACAACAGCGTCGACCGCTATCGCCGGCTGGCCGCCGACCTCCGAAAGCGCGGCTGGAGCGAGGCGCGGCTGGAGAAGCTGTTCGGCGGGAATTTCCTGCGCGTGTACCGCGAGGCGTGGGGCGGGTAGAATTCCGTAATCGTCATCCCCGCGCAAACGGGGACCCAGATCCGCGTTTCGTCCGGGTTCCCGCTTTCGCGGGAATGACGAGTCAGATTGTGTGGTCGACGTCTGAGCCGGTGATCTCTACCCAATCGTGCTTGCGCTCCTCCCAGACGGAGAAGGCCGGTTTCAGGAAATAAGGATCGTCGAACGCGCCGAGCGGGATCGCCACGAGATCGTTGAACTTGTCGTCGAACTTGCCGTCGATCTTGTAATAGACGTCGGACCCGCATTCCGGACAGAAGTGGAAAGTGGCCCGGTTGCCGCTGTCGGCAACGATCACGAAGGTCTTCGACCGCCCTTCGATATTCACCTCAGCCGACGGCCAGCGCGCCTGCACGGCGAACGCGCTGCCCGAGCGCTTCTTGCAGTTGAGGCAATGGCAGACAGAAACGCGCACTGGATCGCCCGTGACGGTGGCGCGAAGCTGGCCGCAGCGGCAGGAGGCTGAGTGAGTGGCTATTTCGCCGCCTTCCGCAGCGCCAGCCGAACGAGCGCGTCGAGCCCGGCGTCGGGGCCAAGCTCGTCCTGGGCCGCGTTGACCGCGGCGCTGGCTTCGGCGGGTCTGAAGCCGAGGTTGGCGAGGGCGGAGAGGGCGTCAGCGGCGGCTCCGGCGCGGGGCACCGGGGTCGCGCCGGCGCCTCCGGTCACGCCGAGCTTGCCCTGCAGCTCGTTGGCGATTCGGGCGGCGAGCTTGGGTCCGACGCCGTTGGCGCGGCCGATCATCGCCTTGTCGCCCTGGCCGACCGCACGGGCGAGCTCGTCGGGCGACAGGATCGAGAGGATCGCGAGCGCGAGGCGTCCGCCGACGCCCTGGACCGAAGTCAGCGACCGGAATGCGTCGCGTTCGGCGGCCGAGCCGAAGCCGAACAATGTCCAGGCGTCCTCGCGCACCTGCAATTCAGTCAGGATCAGCACCTCGCCGCCGACCGGGCCGAGCGCCGCCATCGTCTTGCCGCTGAGGTGGACGAGATAGCCGACCCCTCCGACGTCGATGACTGCGCTGTCGGCGGTCGTCTCAACGAGGTTACCGGAAAGGCGGGCGATCATCTGTCGAGCCTAACCGTTCGCTGCGAGCGAAGTCGAGGGGCGCAGTTTTTTCACACGAAGGCATGAAGGCTAGAAAAGAAAGGCACGAAGGACGGCAGCGAATCTTCGTGCCTTCGTGTGGAAACGATCAACGGAGCCGCTTCGCGGTCGCGAGATGGTGTGCATGGGTAATCGCGACGGCGAGCGCGTCGGCCGCGTCGGGGCCGGCGATGTTCGCTCCGGGGAGCAGGCGCGAGACCATCGCGTGGACCTGCGCCTTCTCGGCATTGCCGACTCCGACCACCGCCTTCTTGACCAGCCGCGCCGCATATTCGCCGACCTCGAGCCCGCCGCGCGCAGCGACCATGATCACGACCCCGCGCGCCTGGCCGAGCTTGAGCGTCGATTGGGGGTTCTTGTTGACGAACACTTCCTCGACTGCCGCCGCGTCCGGCTGTCGGTCGGTGAGGAGCGCCTCGAGCTCGTCCGCCAGCTGTGAAAGCCGCCGCGGAAGTTCCTTCGAGCTGTCGGTCTTGATCTGCCCGTTGGCGACGTGCCGCAGGCGGTTCCCTTCAGCTTCGATCAGTCCCCAGCCGGTGGTGCCGAGGCCGGGATCGAGGCCGAGAATTCTCAGGCGAGCTTCTCCAGCTCCTCGTCGGGGATTTTCTCATTGCCCCAGACGGTCTGGACGTCGTCATCCTCCTCGAGCGCGTCCATCAACTTGAGGAGCTGCTGTGCATCGTCGCCGTGGACCTCGACCTCCGTCTGCGGCTTCCACGCGAGCTTCGCGCCTTCGCCTTCGCCGAGCATCGGCTCAAGCGCCCGCGCGACCTCGTGAAGGTTCTCGATGCTGGTCCAGATTCGATGGCCGTCCTCGTCGCTCTCGACGTCGTCCGCGCCCGCCTCGATCGCGGCTTCGAGGAGCTTGTCGGCATCGCCGGCGCCCGCCGGATATTCGATCAGCCCCATGCGCTCGAAACCGTGGCTGACGCTGCCGCTCGCGCCGAGATTGCCGCCGTTCTTGGAGAAGGCCGTGCGGACGTTGGTCGCGGTGCGGTTGCGGTTGTCGGTGAGGGCCTCGACGATCAGCGCGACCCCGCCCGGGCCGAACCCCTCGTAGCGGATTTCCTCGTAATTTTCGGCATCGCTGCCCGACGCCTTGTCGATCGCGCGCTGGATATTGTCCTTGGGCATTGACTGCGCCCTCGCGGCAATGACCGCCGCGCGCAGCCGGGCGTTGGCGTCCGGGTCGGGAAGACCGGCCTTGGCGGCGACGGTGATTTCGCGGCTGAGCTTGGAGAAGAGGGCCGAACGCTTTTTGTCCTGCGCCCCCTTGCGGTACATGATGTTCTTGAATTTGGAATGGCCTGCCATGGCAGTTCCTTACGCGAGACCGAGCGCCTGGCGATAGGTCTCCAGGATCGCGTCCTGCTCCTGGCGCGTGTGCGTTTCCATTTTCCTCAGGCGCACGATCATGCGCATGATCTTGGGGTCGTAACCGTTGGCCTTGGCCTCGGCATAGACGTCGCGGATGTCGTCCGCGATCCCCTTCTTTTCCTCTTCCAGGCGCTCCACGCGCTCGATGAACAGACGCAGCTGGTCGGCCGCGACGGTGCCCTCCGCCATTCTTGATGAACTCCGATTTCGACGTTGAGGCATCGGCTCTAACGGGTTGAACCGCCATATCAAGCGGCTATGGCCGTCGCCGTGACGGAAACGCTCCCGCCCCGCTCCCGCAAGGTCAAGATCCTGGCTACGCTCGGCCCCGCGTCGAGCGACCCGAAGATGATCCGCAAGCTCATGCTCGCGGGCGCCGACGCTTTCCGCATCAACATGAGTCACGGCGACCACGAGACGAAGACGAAGCTGGTGGATGCGATCCGAGCGCTCGAGAAGGAATTCCACCGCCCGAGCACGATCCTGTTCGACCTCCAGGGACCCAAGCTTCGCGTCGGTCATTTCGAAGGCGGGCGCACGATGCTCGTCAAGGGCAAGCGCTTCATCTTCGACCATGACGAGAAGGCGGGCGACAGCAGCCGTGTGCAGCTGCCGCACGCGGAGCTGTTCGAATCGGTCAAGCCGGGCGCCAGGATCCTGATCGACGACGGCAAGGTCCGCCTCAACGTGCTCGAGGCCGGCGAAGGGCAGATCGTCAGTGAGGTCCGGGTCGGCGGCGTGGTCTCCGACAACAAGGGCGTCAACGTGCCCGACGTGGTGGTCCCGATCCCCGCGCTCACGGAGAAGGATCGCGAAGACCTCCAGTTCGCGCTCGACCAGCGGGCCGACTGGATCGCTTTGTCGTTCGTCCAGCGCCCCGAGGACGTGGCCGAAGCGCGCTCGCTGATCGGCGAGCGTGCAGCGCTGCTGGCAAAGATCGAGAAGCCGGCTGCGATCGACCGCCTCAATGACATCATCGCGCTCGCCGACGCGGTGATGGTCGCACGCGGCGACCTTGGCGTCGAGCTTCCGCCGGAAGCGGTGCCGCCGCTCCAGAACAAGATCGTCGCTTGCGCACGCCAGTTCGGCAAGCCGGTGGTGGTCGCGACGCAGATGCTCGAATCGATGGTCACCTCGCCGACGCCGACGCGGGCAGAGGTCAGCGACGTCGCGACCGCGATCTACGACGGCGCCGACGCGGTGATGCTCTCGGCGGAAAGCGCCACCGGGCAATATCCGTACGAGTCGGTTCAGATGATGGATCGCATCGCCAACAGCGTCGAGCGCGATCCGTCGTACCAGGCGCGCATCCATTTCACCCAGACGCGGCTCGAGCCGACCACCGCTGACGCGCTGGCGGGGTCGGCGCGTCAGATCGCGCAGACGGTCTCGGCCACCGCGATGGTCTGCTACACGAGCTCGGGCGCGACGGCGCGCCGGATCGCGCGCGAGCGGC
>NZ_WJSQ01000104.1 GCF_009720245.1 Sphingomonas segetis
CGGCGCGCCTGAGCCAAGCGCGCCACGATGCCGCGGCACGGCTCGATACAGCAGTCGCCGGCGAGCTTGCGCCGCTCAGGCTCGACGCCGCGCGCTTCCGTACCGCCATTGCGGCTGCGGAGCCCGGACCGTCGGGCACCGACCGGGTCGAGTTCGAAGTTTCGACCAACCCCGGCGCTCCGTTCGGCGCGCTGACCCGAATCGCCTCGGGCGGCGAGCTGTCGCGCTTCATCCTTGCGCTCAAGGTCGCGCTCGCCGAGGCCGGCAGCGCGGCGACAATGATCTTCGACGAGGTCGACCGCGGCGTCGGCGGTGCCGTCGCCAGTGCCATCGGCGAGCGGCTGGCGCGGCTTGCGCAACAATCGCAGGTGCTGGTCGTGACCCATTCGCCGCAGGTCGCCGCCCGCGCCTCGCACCATTACCGGATCGAGAAGAGCCACGGCGCCCAAGGCACCCGAACCACGGTGCGCAAGCTTTCCGCCGAGGAGCGGCGCGAGGAAATCGCGCGGATGCTGTCCGGCGCATCGATCACCGAGGAGGCCCGGGCCCAGGCCTCCCGCCTCCTCGACGCCGCATGACTGCGTACGTCGCGCTGCTTCGCGGCGTGAATCTGGTGGGCAAGAGCACGCTCAGGATGGCGGACCTCAAGGCCATCGCCGATCGGCTCGGCCTTGAGTCGGCACGTACCTATGTCGCGAGCGGCAATCTCCTTTTTCGGAGCAACAAGCGCGAGGCGATGCTGCGCCAACTACTCGAGACGGCGCTTCACAAGCATATGAACAAGGGTGTCACCGTGATGCTCCGCACTGCCGAAGAGATGCAAGCCGTCGTCGAGGCGAACCCCTTCGCCGATACGCCAGCAAATCGTGTCCAGGTTTTCTTCGTCAACGAGCCGCCCGCGGATCTGCTTCAAACCGTCCGCAACCGCGCCGACGACGAGCGGGTTGCGCCCGGGCCGCGCGAGGTCTTTGTCGCGTACGGCGAAAGGGGTATCGGCAAATCGCGCCTGCGCATTCCCCCGGCCGAGGCGGGGACTGCGCGCAACATGAACACGGTCGCGAAGCTGGCCGCGCTTGCAAGGGAGATGTCATGAGCAAGGAACGCTCCATCCGCCACCAGTTCGAGGGCGATCAGCTCGAAAGCGTGTTCGTCGGCCGTCGCGATGCCGAGCCGCGGCCGACGGTGATCCTGATCCCGACCGTGATGGGGGTGGCCGAGCTCGAGATCGGCTTCGGACGGCAACTGGTCGAGCTCGGCTACAACGCGCTGGTCGCGGACCTGTTCGGCAGCGAGTTCCGCGGCGCGCCGCGCGAGACGATGTTTGGCGAGATGAAGCGGCTGCGGGACGACCGCGCGGCTTTGCGCCGCCGGCTCGAGCACGTGCTGCAGATCGCGCGCGGGCTCGATGAGGTGAGCAGCGGGCAGATCGTCGTCGCCGGCTATTGCTTCGGCGGCCAGTGCGCGCTCGATCTTGCGCGAAGCGGGGCCGATATTGCCGCGGCGGTCGCCTTCCACGGCCTGTTCGATCCGCCTCGCCTTCCGCTTCAGAAGATCAAGGCGAAGGTCGTGTGCTTCCACGGCTGGGACGACCCGATGGTTCCGCCCGAGGCGGTCGTCGCGCTCGGCAAGGAGCTGACCGAGGCCGGCAGCGACTGGCAGATTCACGCCTACGGCCATGTCGGCCACGGCTTCACCAACCCGCACGCATCCGAGCTGCAAATCGACGGCGTCGCCTACAACGCGCTCGCGGCCGAACGGTCGTGGACCAGCTTCATCAACCTTCTCGAGGAATTGTTTGGCTGAGATACTGAGCCAGGCCGAGGCCGCCAACCGCCTGATGCGGCTGGCGCGGGAGATCGCGCGGCACGACAAGCTCTACCACGACGCCGACACGCCGGAGATTTCCGACGCCGATTATGACGCGCTGGTGCGCGAGAACCGGGAGCTGGAGGAGCGGTTTCCGCACCTCGTCCGCGCGGATTCACCTTCGAAGCGCCTCGGCGCCCCGCCGACCAGCGCGCTCGCCAAGGTCGCGCACGCGCGGCCGATGCTCAGCCTCGAGAACGCGTTTTCCGCGGACGAGGTCGAGGAGTTCGTCGCCCGGGTGAAGCGCTTCCTCGCCCTGCCGGCGGACGCGTTCGTGGCGATGACGGCGGAGCCGAAGATCGACGGGCTGAGCTGTTCGCTTCGGTACGAAGGCGGCGAACTGGTGCTTGCAGCGACGCGGGGCGACGGTGCCGTAGGCGAGGACGTGACGCCGAACGTGCGGACGATCGGGGATGTGCCAGAGCTGCTCCCCGGCGAAGGCCGGGGTCCAGGAGCGCCGGCAGGCGCTGCTGATGCAGCGCCCTGGGCCCCGGCCTTCGCCGGGGAGCAGGTGATCGAAATCCGCGGCGAGGTGTACATGTCCAAGGCGGACTTCGAGGCGCTGAACGCGCGGCAGGAAGCGGCCGGCGGCAAGATTTTCGCCAACCCGCGCAATGCCGCGGCAGGTTCGCTCCGCCAGAAGGACCCGTCGATCACCGCCGCCCGCCCGCTGCGCTTTCTCGCGCACGGCTGGGGCGAGCTCAGCGAACCGCTCGCCGACACGCAATACGAGGCGATGAAGCGGATCGAGAGCTTCGGGATTCCGGTCGCCGACTTGCTCGTGCGCTGCAACTCCGCCGAGGAAATGCTCGCTCATTATCGGGCGATCGAGAAAGCGCGGGCTGACCTGCCGTTCGATATCGACGGGGTCGTCTATAAGGTCGACCGGCTCGACTGGCAGGAGCGGCTCGGCCAAGTCGCGCGCGCGCCGCGGTGGGGCCTCGCGCACAAATTCCCCGCCGAGAAGGCCGAGACCACGCTCGAAGCCATCGACATCCAGGTCGGCCGCACGGGCAAGCTCACGCCGGTCGGCCGCCTCACGCCCGTTGGAGTCGGCGGCGTGATCGTCGCCAACGTCACCCTCCACAACCGCGACGAGATCGCGCGCCTGGGGCTTCGCATCGGCGACCGAGTCCGAATCCAGCGCGCCGGCGACGTCATCCCGCAGGTGGTCGAGAATCTGACGCGGGACGAGCCGCGCCCGGCTTACGAATTCCCGACGCGCTGCCCGGAATGCGGAAGCGAAGCCGTCGCCGAGGAAGGCGAAGTCGACGTCCGCTGCACCGGCGGCCTGATCTGCCCGGCGCAACGCTTCGAGCGGCTGCGCCATTTTGTCTCGCGCGGCGCGCTCGACATCGAGGGCCTGGGCGAGAAGAGCCTCGCCGAGTTCATCGAATTGGGCTGGCTCCACTCCCCCGCCGACATCTTCCGGCTGCACGCGCACCGCGCCGACCTGCTCGGCCGCGAGGGCTGGAAGGAGAAGTCGGTCGACAACCTCCTCGCCGCGATCGAGGCCAAACGCCGGCCCGACGGGCCGCGCTTCCTGTTCGGTCTAGGCATCCGCCACGTCGGAATCGTCACCGCCAAGGACCTCCTCAAATGCTTCGGCACGATCGAGGAGCTGCGCCGCGCGGCACTCTCCGAGGGCGGACAGGAGGAGCTGTCATCGGTCCAGGGCGTCGGTCCCGTCGTGGCCGAGGCCGTCCACGATTTCTTCCATGAGCCGCACAACCGCGAGGCGCTCGACGACCTCCTCTCCGAAGTCTCGCCGCAGCCCTTCGTCAGCGACGCCAGGCAGACCGAGTGGAGCGGCAAGACCATCGTCTTCACCGGCAGCCTCGAGACGATGAGCCGCGACGAAGCCAAGGCCCAGGCCGAACGCCTAGGCGCGCGCTCCGCAGGCTCGGTCAGCGCCAAGACCGACCTCGTCGTCGCAGGTCCCGGCGCCCGCTCCAAGCTCAAGAAAGCCGAAGAGCTCGGCGTGCGAGTGATTAACGAAGCGGAGTGGGCGCAGATCGTCGCGGAGGTTTAGGCGTCGGACGTCATCTTTACGCTTGATGTCGCAGCCCCGAAGAACGGGGCAGCTTTCGCTCGAGCCCCGATACCGATAGATTTGAGCATGGCGGTTAGCGAGTCGTGCACTCGCGAGGGGGCAGATCACATGCGAATTTTCATGATCATACTCGCGTTCTTAGCCGTGTACGCAATTGCTTACATTGCGTTCGTGGTGCTGGTGCTCGGCGCGGTTGTTTACGGTCTGATCCATCGTCCTAAGGAGACCATAGCTTTCTTGGTGTTCTTGGCTTTGATCGCATTGGTAACCAAACATCCGTACATTGCCTCGTCAACGGCAGCGCTTTTTGCAGGCTACCTATGGTGGAAGCGCCAGCAACTGAAAGATGCCGAGCAACTAACGCTTCCCTTCGCCTCGGCAGAATAGCGGCTGCTCAATGGCAATTGTCGCTGCCATAGTTGTAAGTTGGTATGTTGCTTACAAGGCAATGTTCAGCGCCGGCTGGCTGTCAGGTTCTCTCGCCTACGTTCTTTTCTCAGGTGCTCTATATCTCTACAGCTTCGGCTTCATTGGTCTCCGAGTGCTGCTGACCGACATACCGCTAATTGTCGTGATTCCTCTTCTCGGTGCCGCCGGAGGCGCGTTTTTCAGGGCCGTTCGTGGCAGGGCCACGAGTTAGGCTAACGCCTGTTTGCGTCCAAGGCGGCCGGCCGATACTCGGAATACTACCGCACCCCGCTCGTCCGGCGGATGAAATCCGCGACATCGCCATGCAGCTCGACCAGCGTCGGCGGGTGGACGTAAACCATGTGGCCGGACTGGTAATAATGATATTCAATGTTCGCCTTCAGCGCCGGCGGGATCGACAGGTGCCTTAGCTCCATCACCCCTTCGAAATATGGTGTCGACACGTCGAAATAGCCGCCGTTGACCATCACCTTCATGGTCGGGTTCTGCTTCATCGCCGCGGCGAGGTCGGGGAGCACGTTGGGAAGCATGATCAGCGGGCGGGCGGCGCCGGGCGGCTGATGCTTGTAGTCCCACTTGGAATAGATCGGGATGCCCGACTTGAACTGGATTCCCGGTTCGTAGTGCAGATGATCGCGTACATATTTGTGCCACGCGGCGACGTAAACCGCGCCGATCGCGCTGCCCTGCGGGTCGTATTCGGCGACCTTGCTTAGAGGATCGAGAGTCGCGCCGAGAAAGCGCGTGTCGAGCGTGCCGGTGGTCAGGCCCTCGGGCCCGAACAGCTCCTTCTGGAAGGCGCCATATTCGATGCGAAGGTTGGTCTTGAGCAGGTAGGATACAGGCAGCCCGGTATAGGCCGCGAGCTGCTGCGCGATCCGCTGCCGCTCCGCGTCCGGAAGCTCGTTCCCCTTGATCAGCGCCTGCGCGTAATCGGTCGTTGCGAACTGCTCGACCTGGCCGAGGAAGGCGCGCAGGTCCGCGGGCTTGTTCGGCACCTTGTCGAAATACCAGGCGGTCGCGGCATAGGTCGGGAGCGCGGCGATATAGGGCATGTCGATGCCGGGATTGAGCTGCGGGTCGTCGGGCATGAAATCCCAGTTGAGGATGTCCGACAGCAGGATGACGCCGTTCAAATCCACGTCGGCATTCTGCAGCGCCAGCGACAGCCCCGCGCCGCGCATCGTCCCGTAACTCTCGCCGAATATGTATTTGGGCGAGTTCCAGCGGCCGTATTTGGTCAGGAACTGGGTGATGAAATCGGTGAAGGCGTGGATGTCCTGGTCGACGCCGTAGAAGGCCTTCTCCTTGTCCTTGCCGGCGATTCGGCTGAAGCCGGTGCCCGGCGCGTCGATGAAGACGAGGTCGGACGAGTCGAGCAGGCTCTGGTCGTTGTTGACGGTGGAATAAGGCGCGGGCGGATTGTGCTTCGTGTCCACCGTCTGCACCCGCACCGGCCCGAACGCCCCCATGTGCAGCCAGATGCTCGACGAGCCCGGGCCGCCGTTGAACAGGAAGGTGATCGGCCGCCCGGCGGCGGGAGCTCCCTGCTTGAAGTAAGCGGTGTAAAACATCGAGGCTTCGGGCTTGGGGCGGTCCTTGTCCTTGTCCTTGTCCTCAGACTTGGCGTCCGCCTCAATCGGGTCGGTGTCCTCCCAGCCCTTGGCATGAACCACCAGCGTGCCGGCGATGGCGTCGTAGTTGAGCGGCTGGCCGCCGACGATCACCGTGCCGTTCGAGTGCGTTTCGTGCGGTTTGAAATATTCCTTGAGCGGCTCCTTGGCTTCGGCCTTCTTCGCGGCCCCAGCCTCGCTCCTCGGCGGGTGTTTGACCTGCGCTTTGGGATGGTGGGTGGCAGGAGCGGAAAGCGCGGGTGCGGGCGCGAGCAGCGCGGTCGCGGCAAGGATGATCGCGAATTTCATGCCGCCGCTGTTGCAGCGGCAACTTCGCTTCGCAAGCGAAACCCTCTGGCCATCCCGGCGAAGGCCGAAAGCATATTTTCACACGAAGGCACGAAGGGAGGTATAAGGCACGAAGGGACCGCGCCTGCTCTTCTCAGCGGCTTCCTTTCTTCTTCATTTCTTCGTGTGAACCAGAATCCTGGGCGGCTAAGCAGCAGTCTTTGAAGTGAGCACCAGGATTGGCCACTCGCCGATGTGCGACAGTTCCTCTCGAAGGGACATTCCCTCTTGTGCATAGGCGCGCGCGACAGCGGCGGCCTGGGTGTCTAGCAGGCCCGCGAGCACGACCGTGCCGCCGGGCGCAAGCGAGCTGGCAAAATCCGGCGCGAGTTCGATGAGCGGGCCGGCCAGGATGTTGGCGATGATGAGGTCGAACGGCGCTCGGGCGGCGAGCAGCGGCGACTCCATGCCCGCCGCCTCGGCGAGCAGCAGCTCGCCCGCGCCGTGGCCGAGCCTCACGCGGTTGATCGCGGCATTGTCGCGCGCGACCTCGATCGCGACCGGGTCGATGTCGGTCGCAATGCACTTCCCGTTTGGCCACAGCGCTAGCGCGGCGAAGGCGAGCAGCCCGGTTCCAGTGCCGATATCGGCAATGTTGAAAAAGTGCTCGCCCTCGCGTTCGAGCCGATCGAGCGCTTCGAGGCAGCCGCTGGTGGTCGCGTGCTGGCCAGTGCCGAAGGCGAGGCTCGCGTCTACTTCGAAGGCGACAATCCCCAAGGGGACAACCCCCGCGTTCGTTGGCGTGTGTACATAGAAGCGGCCCGCGCGGATCGGCTGGAGGCCGGACTGGCTCATCGTCACCCAATCGGTCTCGCCAAGCTCCTCGACGCGCGGCTCGCCCGAGCCAAGCCGGCGGACGGCCGCAAGCTCCTCTTCGGTCGGCGCATGCTCGAAATAGGCGTGGATCAGCCAGTCGTCGGGTCGTCCTGCATCCGGCTCG
Organism: Sphingomonas segetis; assembly: GCF_009720245.1. Lineage (GTDB taxonomy): Bacteria > Pseudomonadota > Alphaproteobacteria > Sphingomonadales > Sphingomonadaceae > Sphingomicrobium > Sphingomicrobium segetis. The sequence continues at coordinate 7,250 of NZ_WJSQ01000104.1, forward strand.
TCCGCGACCAGCACCGGCGGATTGGTGGAAGCGGGGCACGGGTCGACCTCCGCGATCGCCTCCCCCTGCGCACGGGTGCAGGGAATGGTCACGCGGAAACTCAATCTCCCTTCCCCGCCCTTTCCTTCGCCAGCCGCTCGTCGAGCTGCTTGGTCAACTGCGCCGCATAGTCGCGGCAGCCATTGGTATCGAGCAGCGGCTTGCCCTTGGCGAGGCGCTGGATCATGTGGCTCGCGGACGGGTGCGGAGTCAGCAGGATGTCGCAATCGAGCGCGGCGACTCTGGCAATGCTCGCGCGGAAGGCCTCGAGCGCGCCGGGATGATCGGTGAAGCGATAGCCGGGGCTGCTGACCGGCGTCAGGCTGTCGGCATAAACGATCGTCCAGCACTGCCCGCCATCGCAGCTGATCCATTGCCAGGTGAGCGCGCCGTGGGTGTGGCCCCTGGTCTCATAGGCCCTCGCCATGAGGTTGCCGAGCCGTACTTCCTCGCCGTCGCGGACGATCCGGTCGACCCGTGCAGGCGGAAAGCCGCGCAGGGTGGCCGCCTGCGGGTCACCGGGGCCGGGCTTGCCGGTCTTGAACACTTCCGCGGCATTGCCCGACGCGAACAGCTGCGCGCCCGTGAGCTGCTTCATGCGCGCCATGCCGCCGACATGGTCGAAATGCTCGTGGCTGTGGAGCAGGATACGTACGTCGGTCGGCTTCAGGCCGAGCTTGCGGATGTTGGCCGCGACCAGCTCCGCGCCCGCCTCAGTGCCCGAATCGATCAGGATGTCGCCGTCGCTGCCAACGATCAGGATCGAGGAGATCCCGCAAGTGCCGACCAGATAGGTATTGCCGTGGATGCGGACCGGAGGCGCCGGCTTGTCGTAATCGTCCCAGTCCTTGCACTTGAGCGCGAAGAGCGGGCCGTAAGTCTGGATCGGCGCGACGGGCCTTTCGACCTGCTTCGGCTTGCCGAGCGGAATGACGACCGGGAGGACCTGCGCGGCCGCGGCCGCCGCGAAGGCCAGGCTAGCGAACATAGCTGGCGCCGTTGACGTCGATCACGCTACCGGTCGCCGATTCCGGCGCGTCAGCAGCGAGCCAGCGGATCACCTCGGCAACTTCGTCGGTGCTCGCGACCCGGCCGAGCGGGATGTCCGCGACGATCTGCGCGCCGCCGCGGCCCTGGAGATATTCCGCGGTCATTTCCGACACGGTGAAGCCCGGCGCGACGGCGAAGCACAGGATGCCGTCGCCGGCATAGCCGCGGGCAATGGTCCTGGTCATGCCGACCAGCGCCGCCTTGGACGCGGCATAATGCCAGTGCTGGGGCGAGTCGCCGCGGAAGGCGGCGCGGCTGGCGATGTTGACGATACGGCCGCCGCCCCCGCGGTCGAGGAAATGCGAGACCGCCAGGCGCGAAAGGTCGGCCGCGGCCTGGAGGTTGATGGTCAAAGTCCGCTGCCACGCCGCGTGCCACTCATCGTCGGTCACGTTGTCGGGCACGCCTTCGTAAATGCCGGCATTGTTGACCAGCACATGGATCTCGCCGCCGAGCTCGTCGAGCGCCGTGTCCCAGATGTCGCGCGGTGCCGCCGGATCGGTGAGGTCGCCCGCGATCAAGGTGTCGCTGCCTTTGGTGCAGTGACCGACGACGTCGTGGCCGTGTTTCCGGAGCAATGCATAAGCCGCCGCGCCAATGCCGCGGCTGGCGCCAGTGATGAGAATGTTCATGGGCAAGAGGCACTAAACCAGCGCCCCGAAGTCGTCATCCCCGCGGAAGCGGGGCCCAGCGAAAGAAAAGTAGGTTCCCGCTTCCGCGGAATGACGAAAAGTGGCGTTCAGGCCGCCATGCCGTTCACGAACTCCTTGGCGGTCGTCCTGAAGCCGGCGATCTGCTCCGAGAAGCGGCCGAAGCCCTGCTCGACCTGGTCGATGTCCTTCGCCACATTTTCGGTGTCGGCGCGGATCGCGGCGATGGTCGAGCTCATCGAGTCGGCGGCGAGCGCGGTCTCGTCGACCGCGGCGGTGATCATCGTCACCGTCTGCGCCTGAAGTTCCATCGCCTCGCGGATGCGGTCGGCCGAGCTTTGCACTTCCTCGACCGTGTCCTCGATCGAGCCGTTGGCCTCGACCGTCTGGCGGGTCGCCTGCTGGATCGCCGTGATCTTGGCGGTGATGTCGTCGGTCGCACGCGCGGTTTGCGAGGCAAGGCTCTTCACCTCCTGCGCGACGACCGCGAAGCCGCGGCCGGCATCGCCCGCGCGCGCCGCCTCGATGGTGGCGTTGAGCGCGAGCAGATTGGTCTGGCCCGCGATGTCGCGGATCAGGCTCAGGATCGATTCGATGGCTTCGACATGGGCCGACAGCGCCTGGCTGACCTTCACCGCCTGGCTCGCCTGGTCGCCGGCGCGGGTCGCGACCCCCGCGGCGACTTCGACCTCGGCGCGCGCATCCTCGATCGCGCGGATCAGCCCGGCGG
>NZ_WJSQ01000105.1 GCF_009720245.1 Sphingomonas segetis
GTCCCCATTCGGNGGCCGTCCGCCCCGCCGATGGCCCTGGGCAGGTCCGCGCGGCGGTCCGCGGCGGTCGCGCTCCGGCACCCGGTCGATCGGCCGCGATTGCTGCATCTGCTGGCGCGGGCCGACCGCATAGCCTTCCTTCAGCAGTTGGGTGAAAGCGGCGCGGGTGCTCTCGGCGATGGCGGCCTGCAGCTCTTTTGGTAAATCGGCGAAGGTCACGTTGGCGTGGATCGCCTGCACGTCGCGGAGCAACTTGTTCGGAAGCCCGCCCGACCCCTTCTTCAGCGCGGCGATGCCGTCGAGCACCGCCGAGAAAAGGATCGATTGCATGACGTCGCTGGCGGCTCTCGGCATTCTACCCTCACAGGTGGACTAAGCTGTAGACGCTCCCTAAGTCACGCGCCCGATGCGCCGCCACTTCCACAAGATGCATGGTCTCGGCAACGATTTCGTGATTGTCGACGCGCGGCAAGAGCCGTTCGAGGTCACGCCGGCGCTAGCCCGCGCGATTGCCGACCGGCGCACCGGCGTCGGCTGCGACCAGCTGATCGTGCTCGAGTCCAGCGACAGCGCCGACCTCAGGATGCGTATCTGGAACAGCGACGGCGGCGAGGTCGAAAGCTGCGGCAACGCCACGCGCTGCGTGGTCCGGCTCACCGGCGCGACGACGATCGACAGCGCCGGCGGATTTCTCGAGGGCGAGAACCTCGGAGCAGAGGTCGAGGTCGTGATCGGTCAGCCGCGCTTCGGCTGGGACGAGATTCCGCTCGCTTACCCGATGGAGACGGCCGCGCTGCCGATGGCGTGGGATGAGCTCGAGAAGCCGTTTGCGGTCAACGTCGGCAATCCGCACCTCGTTTTCTTCGTGCCCGATGCGCGCGAAGTGGCGCTGGAGGAGCTCGGGCCGAGGATCGAGAACGATCCCACCTTCCCCGACCGGATCAACGTCAACGTCGCGACCTGTGTCCATGACCGTGTGAAGCTGCGGACCTTCGAGCGCGGCGCCGGAGAAACGCTGGCGTGCGGCACCGGCGCCTGCGCGAGCGCGGTCGCGGCAATTGCTACCAGGCGCGCCGAGTCTCCGGTGCGGGTGGACATGACCGGCGGCAGGCTGACCGTCGATTGGGCACCCGGAGAGCCGATCCGGATGCGCGGCGCCGCGACGCATGTGTTCGAGGGCGAGCTCGACCTCGGGGCGCTGTCATGAATGTCGAAACGATCACGCTGGGCTGCCGCCTCAACTTCGCCGAAAGCGAGACGATCGCGCGCACGGCGGCTCCCGGCGAAGACTGGATCCTGGTCAACAGCTGCGCCGTGACAAACGAGGCGGTGCGTCAGACGCGCCAGGCGATCCGCCGCGCGCATCGCGATCGGCCATCGGCCCAGATCCTCGTCACCGGCTGCGCGGCGGAACTCGACGCGTCGTCTTTCGCGGCGATGCCGGGCGTTAGCCGGGTCGTGGGAAATGCAGAGAAGCTGCGCGTATTCGCCACACCTCGTCACCCCGGCCTTGAGCCGGGGCCTGCCTTTCTTGGGACCGCAGGAGCAAGACGGATCCCGGGTCAAGCCCGGGATGACGAATGGCGTGACGTCATGGCGCCATCAGGCTTTCACGGACACGTCCGCAGCTTCGTCGCGGTGCAGACCGGGTGCGATCACCGGTGCACCTTCTGCTCGATCTGGCAGGCCCGCGGCCGGAGCCGCTCACTTCCGTTCGAACTCATCCGGGACGCGACCGCGCGAGAGATCGACCGAGGCGCGAAGGAGATTGTGCTGACGGGCGTCGACATTACCGATTATGAAGGCGGCATCGGAACGCTGTGCCGGCGCCTTCTCGCCGCCGAGCCGCGGCTCCGGCGCCTGCGGCTCTCATCGCTGGACGGCGTCGAGATGGACGATGCATTGTTCGAGCTGATTGCCGGCGAACCGCGCCTGCTGCCGCACTTTCACCTGTCGCTTCAGGCCGGCGACGACCTCATCCTCAAGCGGATGAAGCGGCGGCACAGCCGCGCCGATGCGGTACGCACGATCGAGCGAATCAAGCGCGCGCGACCGGATGCGACGATCGGCGCCGACCTCATCGCCGGGTTTCCCACCGAAACTGAAGACATGGTCATGAACAGCTTGAAACTGCTCGATGACTGCGACGTCATTGCCGCCCACATTTTTCCGTTCTCACCTCGTCCCGACACACCGGCTGCCCGCATGCCGCAGCTACCCCGCGAGCTTGTGAAAGCCCGCGCCGCGCGCCTCCGCCAAGCGGCCGCCGAACGCCGCCGCCGCTGGCTCGAGAGCCTGGTTGGCACTCGCCTGTCACTCCTGATCGAAAACGGCGGCAAAGGACATGCGGACAATTTTGCGCCGGTGATCCTCCCTGCGGCTTCGCGCGGCGAGACCGGCTTGGCGCGTATCACCGGCTGCGACGGCGACCGTCTGACGGCGGTGTGGGCATGAGCTGGCTCGACCGCCTGCGTGGCGGCTTTCAGAAGACTGCCGACCGGGTTGCGGACAATCTCACCGGCCTGACCAGCCGCGCGGCCCTCGACACGGCGACCCTCGACGACATCGAGGAAGCGTTGATCGCGTCGGACCTCGGGCCGGAAGCATCCCGCCGCATCCGCGAAGCGATCGCCCAGCAGAAATTCGAGCGTCTCGACGAGCGCGGCCTCCGCACCATCCTTGCCGAAGAGATAGAGAAGATCCTCGCTCCGGTCGCCAAGCCGCTGGAAGTGTGGGGCTTTCCGCGCCCACACGTGATCCTGGTGATCGGAGTCAATGGCTCGGGCAAGACGACCACCATCGGCAAGCTCGGTCGCTGGCTAAAAGACGAAGATTACGGAGTGCTGCTCGCCGCCGGCGATACCTTCCGCGCCGCGGCAATCGAGCAGCTGAGGATCTGGGGCGAGCGGATCGGCGCACCGGTGATCTCGGGAAAAGAGGGCGGCGACGCGGCGGGCATCGTCTTCGACGGAGTCAAGCAGGCCACCGCCGAAGGCATCGACGTACTGATCGTCGACACCGCCGGCCGCCTCCAGAACAAGACCCACCTGATGGAGGAGTTGTCGAAAATCCGCCGCGTGCTCGGCCGCCTCAACCCCGAGGCACCGCACGATGTCCTCCTCGTGCTCGACGCCACCACCGGCCAGAACGCGCTTGCTCAGGTCGAGGTGTTCCGCGACAGCGCGGGCGTGACGGGGCTCATCATGACCAAGCTCGACGGCACCGCGCGCGGCGGGATCCTGGTCGCGGCAGCGGAGAAGTTCGGCCTCCCGATCTACGCGATCGGGGTCGGCGAGACGGCTGATGACCTGCGGCCGTTCGAACCGCGCGCGGTCGCTCGCGCCATCGCGGGGCTCCCGCCAGAATGACCGCGAAGCAAGAGCCGCAGGGCGGCGCCAGGCTGCTGATCGACCTCGGGCCGCTGCTCGTCTTCTTCCTGGCAAATTTCCTCGCTCCAGTGCCGGCGCTGCTTAAAATTTTTGTCGCCACCGGCGCCTTCATGGTCGCGATGATCGCCGCGATGCTGTTCTCGGCGATCCGCTACCATCGCTTCTCGCCCTTGCTGTGGTTCTCGGGGATCATGGTCGTGATCCTCGGCGGCCTGACGATCTGGCTCCACGACCGCACCTTCATCCAGATGAAGCCGACGATCTATTACGTGCTCGTCTCCGCCCTCCTGTGGTTCGGGCTCGCGACCGATCGGCCGCTGCTTCAGCGCGTGCTCGGCAGCACCTACCCAGGACTCGATGAGACGGGGTGGATGAAGCTCACCCGCAACTGGGCGATCTTCTTCGCATTCATGGCCGTCCTCAACGAGGCGGTGTGGCGCAGCACCTCCTGGGACTTCTGGATCGGGTTCAAGTTGTGGGGCGCCCTCCCCCTCACCTTCCTGTTCGCCGCGGCCAACATCCCGATGCTGCTCCGCCACGGCCTGATGAAGGAGGAGGCCGTGCCGGTGGAGCCGGGGCCGATCGAATGAACGACGCGATCCTCTCGATCCGCGGCCTCAGGAAGACCTACGGCACTGGCGTCGACGCGCTGAAGTCCGTCGACCTCGACATCCGCCGCGGCGAGATTTTCGCGCTGTTGGGCCCCAACGGCGCCGGCAAGACGACGCTGATCAACATCGTCTGCGGGATCGTCACCCCGAGCGCCGGCGAAGTGTTGGTCGACGGCAGGAACTGGCAATCGGAATTCCGCTACGCCCGCGAGCGAATCGGCCTTGTTCCCCAAGAGCTTACGACGGAAGCCTTCGAGACGGTCTGGAACACGACCAGGTTCTCACGCGGACTTTACGGCAAGCCGCGGAACGACCCTTATGTCGAAGACCTGCTCAAACGGCTTTCGCTGCTCGACAAGCGCAAGTCGGAGATGCGTTTCCTCTCCGGCGGCATGAAGCGACGGGTGATGATCGCAAAGGCGCTCTCCCACGAGCCCGCGATCCTGTTCCTCGATGAACCGACTGCGGGCGTGGACGTCGAACTGCGGCGCGACATGTGGGAAGTGGTGCGCAAGCTTAGGGCGGACGGCACGACGATCATCCTCACCACGCATTATATCGAGGAGGCCGAGGAAATGGCGGACCGCGTCGGCGTGATCAGCAAGGGCGCGCTGGTTGCGGTCGACGAAAAGCGCGATCTGATGGCGAAGATGGGGAAGAAGACGCTCGAGATCGTACTCGCCGATCCGCTCCCGGCGGTTCCACCCGAGCTCGCCGAATGGAAGGTCGACTTGGCGGATGAAGGCCACGTCCTGCGCTATCAATTCGACAGCCACGCCGAGCGCACCGGAATCGCCTCGCTGATGCGTCGGCTGAGTGAGCTCGGAATCGCCTACAAGGACCTGTCGACGCACCAGTCGAGCCTCGAAGAGATTTTCGTCGAGCTGGTCCACGGAGGCGGTCGAGAGACAGTCCCTGGACAGGGGCTGTCGCTTCCGGCGGGAGGCACGAAGTGAATCTCCACGGAATCGCTGCGATTTACCGGTTCGAGATGGCGCGCTGGAAGCGGACTTTGTGGCAAAGCCTGGTCACGCCGGTGATCACGACCGCGCTCTACTTCGTGGTGTTCGGATCCGCTCTCGGCAGCCGAATGACCGAAATGGACGGCGTCAGCTACGGCGCCTTCATCGTGCCCGGCCTGACGCTCCTCTCGGTGTTCATGCAATCGATCTTCAACGCGAGCTTCGGCATTTATTTTCCGAAGTTTGTCGGCACGATCTACGAACTGCTCTCAGCGCCGATCTCGAGCTTCGAGGCGGTGTTGGCCTATGTCGGCGCGGCCGTCACCAAGTCGGTCATCCTCGCGCTGGTGACGATCGCCACGGCGACCTTGTTCGTCCCGCTGCACATCGATCACCCGGTGGCAATGATGCTGTTCCTGGTCGGCATCAGCGCGGGTTTTTGTCTGTTCGGCTTCGCGATCGGCGTGTGGGCGCAGAATTTCGAGCAGCTGCAGATGATCCCGATGCTGGTCATCACGCCGCTGACCTTCCTCGGCGGCGCCTTCTACTCGGTTAAAGCGCTCGGCGAGCCGTTCCGGACCATCACCCTGTTTAACCCGATCGTCCACGTGATCAGCGGCTTCCGCTGGAGCTTCTATTCGGTAACCGACGTGCCGGTCTGGTCGAGCGTGCTGGTCACGCTGGCGATCATCGCCGTCTGCATGGCGGTGATCGCCTGGATGTTCCGGACGGGCTATCGGCTCAAGCAGTAACCGCGGCTTCCGCGCCCTGCTGGTTGGCGCGCTCCAGCCCGGTGCCGTCGAGATTCTCGCCGACGAAGTCCCAGTTGACGATGTTCTGGAGCACCGCGGTGGCGAACTTCGGCCGCTCGTTCCGATAATCGATGTAATAAGCGTGCTCCCACACATCGAGCGTGAACAGCGGCACCATGCCCTCGTGAACGATCGGTGTGTCGGCGTCGTGGAGCGAGGTGATGCGCAACGCGCCGCGGTCGAGCACCAGCCACGCCCAGCCGCTGGCGAAATGGTTGACCGCCTCCTCGTGCAGCTTCTGGAGCATCGCTTCGGCATTGCCGAACCCGTCCTCGATCAGCTTGGCGAGCTTGCCCGACGGCTGCTGTCCCTGCGAAGGTGCGAGGCATTGCCAGAAGAAGCTGTGGTTCCACAGCTGCGCGCTGTTGTTGAACAGCTTGTTGTTGGCGGTGCGCTTGGCGTCCTTGACCACCTGAAGCAGCGAAGCCCCGGACAGCTGGCTGTCGTTCTGCACCAGCTCATTGGTCTTGTTGACGTAGGCGCGGTGATGCTTGCCGTGGTGATATTCCAGGGTCTCGGCCGACATGTGCGGCGCGAGAGCATCCTTCGCATATGGAAGGTCGGGGAGCTGGAAGGCCATTTTTCGAGCGACTCCTTGGACTGTCGAAGCATCCGCTCGCGCGCGATGCCCGGATGTAATCCCCGCCCCCTCTCGTCTGTCGCGCCGGGAGCGCGGAAATTCAAGCCTTGAACCGGAGCGGCGAGACCCCATGGCAACACCATTGCGGCAGAATCGCGCTCATCTCATGCGTGCGGAGGCAAGCCGGACGTCGAGCTGGCTGGTTTCCGGAAGCACCACCCTGAACTTCCGGCTCGCGAAATCGATCGACACTTTCTTGAACGCACGGATCGCGTTCATGCCGAGAAGAAGCGCAGGCTTGCGGTCGAGCCCGAGCTTCGTGAAGGTATGCGCGTCGGCAAACACGATCGCGAGATTCTTGATCTTGAGCCCGCCGATCGCGATTTCGCGGACGAACATGTAATCGCCCGTGATCATCGCGCCGGTGACAGACTGCAGCTCGACTTTCTGCAGCGGATCGATCAATCCGTGCCCGACCAGTCTCCGGCGAAGCGCCTCGTTGCCGATGCTGAGCTGGGCTCCCGTGTCGATCACGACCGTGACCGAATGGCCGTTTGCCGAGGCGTCGGTGAGGACGAGCCGCCCGTTGCGCCGTGCCGCCTTGACCACGATCGTGCCCGGCTCGTCGCGGAAATCCTTCACTGCGGAAGGCACGATCGAGAGCGTGTCCGTCTCGAAGTCGAACTGCACCCGTTTGGAGCGGAGCGAGTCGACGCCGATGATCCCGTCGGCGCCCATGTCCGCGCGCTCGAGCACCGCCGCGTCGACGATCTTCACCGGCTTGCGCGTGAGCTCGAGGCTGGGAAGATCGGCGGTCGCGACCGTCGAAACGCCGGTGACCGTGTGCAGCGACGCGGCCTGGCCGCTCACCAGCCCCAACCGTCCGGCGAGCTCGCGCGAAACGGCTGTGCGGTCGGCGCCGGTGTCGACGAGAAAGCGGAACGGTCCGGCGCCCCCCAGCCGAACGGGCACCGTCAGCCGGTCATCATGCCCGGTCTCGAACCGCACGTCCTCGGTCTGAGTCTTGTCGTCGATATTGGGAATTCCGGCGACGGCATCGAGCTTCACGGGCGCCGATTGAGCAAGGGCCGCGCTTGAGCCGAAGAGCATCGCCAGCGCCGCGCACGTCTGCCGCATCATCACGACACCTCCGCTTTGCGACTGTTTTAGACCCGCACGACACTCGCGGCAATCGCCATCGATGAGGCGCAACCATCTGGTAAGGCTTGGCTGTTAGCACCATCGCCGGTGGGGCCGCCGGACACATCTGGGCGGATGGACAGATGCCTGATTTGTGCTTCGTCGGAGCCGGACGTGGAAGAACAAGCCGTCGAGACCACCGTTTATTCTCTAGCGCGCTCAGCGCCCGTCCAGCCGGACCGCCGCCACAGCGACCGTTTTCTCAGCCTCCTGCGCGTCGGAGCCATCGTGGTCGACGGACAGCGCGAGCTGTGCCTGATCCGGAACATCTCGGCAGGCGGGATGATGATCCGAGCCTATACGGATATTCCGGTCGGGACGGCGCTCTCCGTCGAGCTCAAGCAGGGCGATCCCGTCAAGGGGGTCGTCAAATGGGTCGAGGACGGCCTGACCGGGGTCACCTTCGATTCACCTATCGACGTGTTGCTGCTGCTATCCCCGCCCGGCGACGGGCCGCGCCCTCGCCTTCCGCGAATCGAGGTGGATTGCGTCGCCTGGGTCCGGCAGGACGGCGATATCGTCCGAATCCGCGTGCTCAACGTGTCGCAGGGCGGCCTCTGCGTCGAAGCGCGCTCGCCGCTCACCGTAGGCGCCGATGTGGTGGTCACTTTGCCCGGCCTGACCCCTGCGGCGGGCGTGGTGAAATGGACCGATGGGGGAGCCTATGGAGTCGCCTTCAACCGCGCCCTCGTCCTCTCCGATCTCGTCGGCTGGCTGCAGGAACAGCAGGATCAGCGGCGCAGGGCCGTCGCCTGATTATTCGCCGAGGGACCCCACGGGCGACGAAGTCATCCAACGCTCAAGCATCTGGCGTTCGTAGTCGCTGAGCGGCCTGCACGCGAGACCGGGGCGCCTGAAATCGGTCATCTCCGCCTTGCGCTTCGGAGCCGGCACATTGCGGAGCACCTGGTCGGCCTTGAGCGGCTCGTCGAAGGCCACGCCCGCATAGCGGCCGTGAACCCAGACGACTCGGCTCTCCCGCCGCAGGTCGTTGCGCTCGAAAAACGTGCTCGACCCTTCGGCCGGCAGCCGCTCGCCTTCGATCAGCGCGCCCTCTTCCGAAAGATTGCGCAGCTTCACCGCGACAGGCTTGCCGCGGACCTCGACGGTTGCGGCCAGAAGCACCGGCGAGCGCCGCGATCGGCGGTTCTTCATCATGCTGCTCTCGTCCATGCGGCCGATGACTAGCGCGTCCATGGTAAAGCTTCGTTTAACAGCGGGCGAGGAGAAGCATCATATTGTTCGCAGGCATCGCACGCGTTTCGACAAGCCGGAGGCCGGCATCCTTTGCCGCTCCGGTGAAATCCTCGACCTTCCGCAAGCCCCATTCCCGATCCCGCCTCCTGAGATCGGCGTCGAAATCGAGATTGCTCGGCGCAGGGGGTGTGTCGTCCGTCAGCCACGGGCCATAGAGGATCAGCGGCGCTCCCTGCGCAAGCAGCCGCGCCGAGCCCACAATGAGGCCGAGCGCCGAGGCCCACGGACTGATGTGAACCATGTTGCTGCTCAGCACCGCATCGGCTCGCTCGACCGGCCAGTCGGCCGATGCGGCATCGAGCACGACCGGCGCGCGAAGGTTCGGCAGGCCTGCTTCCTCTCGCGCGGCCGCGATCGACGCCAGCGCGTCGGGATGAATGTCGCTCGGCTGCCACTCGAGCGCCGGGAAGCGGTTCGCAAAATGGACCGCATGCTCGCCCGTGCCGCTGGCGATTTCGAGCACGAGGCCGCTTGACGGTAGCCAATCGCTGAGCACATCGGCGATCGGCTCGCGGTTCCTCAGCGCCGCCGGCGCGGAGCGGCGCACACCGGCCGCCCGCGCCTCGTAGAAGCGCCGCTCGTCGCTCATTCGGCGGCGGCGGCGGCGGGTTCGGGCGCG
>NZ_WJSQ01000106.1 GCF_009720245.1 Sphingomonas segetis
CCGCGTTGAGGTGCAGCGTGCCGTAGGCGCCCGCGATGTTGCTGGCGACATTGCCGCTCACCGGGTTGGTCGTGTCGCTACCGGTCGCAACGCCGGTCACCGCGCCGCCCGCCGCCGCACCGTCGGCCCCGAGCACGTCGTCGGTGCCGTCGGTCAGGACGTTGCCGGTGGTCGAGCCGCCCTCGGCGACGCTGTTGGTGTCGGCATGCGCCGTCGGCACGTCGTCGATCACGTCGACGTTGATCGTCCCGTGGACCGTGTTCCCGTTGTCGTCGGTCGCGGTGTAGGCGAACGAGTCGACGTTGGTCACCGTGTTGGTGCCGTTGTCGGCGGTCGTGCCGTCGACCGGGCTGGTCAGCGTGTAGCTGTAGCTGCCGTCCGGGTTGAGCGTCAGCGTGCCGTGCGTGCCGGTGCCGCTGCCGTCGAGCGCGAACGTGTACGGGGTGGTCCCGCCGGTGACCGTGATCTGGCCGTCGGCATCGGTCTCGCTGGTCGAGCCCGGGTTCGAGCCGCTCGCAAGACCCGCCTCGTTGACCAAAGCCTCGTCGTCGCTCACGCCCAGGGTCACGTCATTGACGTCGATCGTCAGCGTCGCCGTCGACTTGTCCCCGTCACCATCCGTGATGGTGTAGGTGAAGACGTCGGTCGCATCCGCAGGCGGATTCGAGTTCGGCGTCGCTGTGTAGGTGTAGCTGCCGTCCGCATTGAGCGTCAGCGTGCCGTAAGTACCCACGATCGCGCTGCCGACCCCGGTCGTCACCACGTCCGTCGGGTGGCTGCCCGCCTCGACCCCGCTCACCCCGCCGCCGGAGTCCTTGCCGTCCGCACCGAACACGTCATTCGTCTCGACATTGCCCGTGACCGAGCCGCCCTCGTCGACGCTGTTGGTGTCGGCCGTAGCAGTTGGGATATCGTCGCGAACGTCGACCGTGATCGTGCCCGTCCCGACGACCTCGCCGTTCTGGATCATCTCGTAGGTGAAGGTCTCGACGGTCGGCACCACATTGGTGCCATTGTCGGCGGTCGTGCCGTCAATGGGCGTCGCCAGCGTGTAGGTGTAGGTCCCGTCGCTGTTCAGCACGAGCGTCCCGTGCGCCCCGGAGCCATCGCCCTGAAGCGCGAAGGTCGTCGTTCCCGATCCGCCGGAGACGACGTCACTGAGGTCGCCGCTCACCGCTTCGGAAGTATCGCCCGGATTGCTTCCCACGTCGTTCAGCGCGGCCTCATCGACCTGGACGCGGACGTCGGGCGAGCTGGCGGGCGGGCCGAGGATCAGATCGATGTCGCAAGTGACCGGGTCGCCGTCGGCATCCGTCAGCACGACAGGAACGGACATTTCGACGGAGGTCTGGACGACCTGGGTCATGTCGATCACGCCGAGCTTGAAGGTGTCGCTGCTCTCGAGCGCCTGCACTTCGACCGCGTTGAAAGGAGTCGATGAGGTGATCTCGAAGTCGAACGACTGCGGCAGGCCCGTGATGTTCCACGTTCCGTCGCCATTGTCGGTCACGACAAGGTCGGGATCGCCGGCCGGATTGCCCGCATTGTAAGCGGCGACGTCGACCAGGTTGCCGTCCGCATCATAGATGTTGAGCTGCGTATCGGCGACGAGCGTGTCGTTCGTATCGCCGTAGAAGACGTTGTCGCCGTCCGCTGCGGTGCCCGTCGGGCTGCCGCTCTCGACGACCGTGACCGCCCTGACCGTGAAGTCCGCGAACTGGACCGAATTGAGCCCCCCGACGTCCTGCCGGTAGCTGGTCGCGTCATAATATTCGCCGAAGTTCAGGACCGCGCCGCCGCCGCTGCCGGTGGTGAAGGCGTCCTGCACGAAGTCGATGCGAACCGCGTCCCCGCTCTCCAGGCTCTGCCCGGTCGCCGCGCCGATGAAGTTCTGGTTCGTGTTGATCGTGTTGTCGGATTGCGTGCTGAGAATCAGGTCGAACGGCGAATCCGGAACGTCGATCGCTTTCGCGTCGACGTTGCCGCCGCCGATGCTCTCGAGATTGTCGATGTGCACAGACGTCGTCGACGTGATGTCGATGAGCTGGTCGTATGCGAACGACCCATCCTGGTTGAGCGTGATGGTGAACGCCACATCGCCGCCCTCGCCGCCTTCGCGTGCCTCGAGAACGCCGGCGTCATTGACGAAGTAGAAGAGCTCCTGGCCCTCGGCCATCACCGGATGGCCCTCGGAGTCGAGGACTGCCTGCCCCTCGGTGACTCCGAAGGTCAGCGTCGCGGGCTGGTCCGCGCCAACGGGTGGCAGGTCGAACTGCCCCACGGCGTGCGAACCCGCATCGTTGGTCACCTGCACCTGCGGACAATTCGCCTCGTCGAACGGCTGTGGCATGTCGTCGTCGACATTGATGACGAAGGCGCCGGGAGCCGCCGTCGCCGGATCGCCGTCCGCGTCGGTCGCGACGACGATCGAGCCGAGGTCGATCAGGAGGTTGTCCTCGGTGCCAGCCTGGGGATGATCGAGCGCGCCCTGGAGGTCGAAGGTCCAGCTGCCGTCCGCGTTAACGGTGAGCGTGAACACGGTCTCGCTCCCAGCCGAGGCAGTCAGGACGTTGCCGTCAACAGCGTAAGTGACGGGGACGCCACCCGAGGTCAGTGTCGTCGGAAGGCCCGACGTGTCGCCGCTGAGCGAGAACGTCAGCGGTACATCGGCGCCCGCGTTGAACAGTGCCGCGAGGCTGCCGGCGAGGCCGCCGGTCGTGGTCGGGTCGGAATCGCCCGAAGCGTCGACCGGATCGTCATCCCCGGGCGCATTGTCGTGGTTGCCGTCGACGTTGTCGCCGTTTGCGACCGACAGATCGTCCTCGTCGACGAGGCCGGTCACCAGCGGCGGCGGCGGGTCGTTCGGATGCTCGGGATCGGGCGGCGGGATGATCGCCGTCGGAAGGTCGTCGTCGACCGTGACGATGAAGGCACCGTCGGCCGAAGTGGCGGAATCGCCGTCTGCGTCCGTCGCAACGACAATCGAGCCGAGGTCGAGGTCGATATTGTTCTCGAAATCGCCCGGCGCATGGTCGAGCGCGCCGACGAGATCGAAGGACCAGCTGCCATCGGGGTTCACGGTCAGCGTGAACACCGTCTCGCTGCCGGCTGACGCGGTCAGGACATTGCCGTCGACAGAATATGTGACGGGGACGCCGCCCGAGGTCAGCGTCGGGAGGCCCGACGTGTCGTCGCTGAGCGCGAACGTCAGCGGCTGATCGGCACCACCGTTGAACAAAGCGGCCAGGCTGCCGGCGAGGCCGCCGGTCGTGGTCGGATCGGAATCGCCCGACGCGTCGATCGGGTCGTCATCCCCGGGCGCATTATCGTGGTTGCCGTCGACGTTGTCGCCATTGCGGATCGACAGATCGTCCTCGTCGACCAGCCCGTGCACCAACGGCGGCGGCGGGGCTTCCGGATCCTGCGGATCGGGCGGCGGGATGATCGCGACGGGAATGTCATCGTCGAACGAGATCGACAGCGTGCCGGTGTCGGTGTCGCCGTCGCTGTCGTGCGCCGTGAAGCCGATCGCCGCGGTCGCGTTGTTCTCCGTGTTCGTGCCGTCGTCGACCTGGAGGATGTTGTTTTGCAGGTCGACCGTATAGGTCCCGTTGGAATTCAGCGTGACGGTGAACAGATCCAGCCCGGTGCGGTCACCAGCAGACACTTCGGCCGTCAGCACGTTGCCTGCAACGTGATACGTCACCTGCTCCTGGCCGATGGTGACGACCTTGCCGTCCATGTCGGATGAGAAGGTGAAGGTCCCTGGGCCGTCGGTGCCGAAGTTGGCGCTCAGCGTTCCGGAGAAGGTGCTCTCATCGCTGTCCGGATCCGGGCTCTGGGTGTCGTCGCCCGGCGCGCTGTCGTGATTGCCGGCCGGAAGGCCGTCATCGTCGACGAGCGCCGATGCATCGCTTGCAACCGGGATCGAGTCCGCCGGCACCCCGATCGTCAGCGTCGCGGTGGAAACGTCGCCGTCGGCGTCGGTGATCTCGTAAGTGAAGACCTCGTTGCCGCCGGCGCCCTGGTTGCCGCTCAGCGTGTAGGTGTAGGTGCCGTCGGAATGGATGACGAGGTCACCGAACGTACCGTGCACGACGGTGCCGCCGCTCGTCACGTCGGCAAAGGATCCGCTCGTTCCGGCGTGAATGCCGGTGACGCCGTTCGGGAGGCCGTCCGCGCCCGGTGAATCGGCGCCGGCGGAGCCGCTGGTCGTTCCTGCGCCTGTCAGGACGTTTCCGTCTGTGCTGTCCGCGCCCTTGGCGAGCGCGTCGGTGTCGTTGCGCGCGATCGGGGTATCGTCGTCGACGTTGATCGGCAGGTGGCCGGTGGCGGTGTCGCCATCCGAATCCGTCACCGTATAGCTGACGTCGAACGCGACATTGTTCTCGTTCGCGTCCGCCGGGTGGTCGATCGGAGCGACCTGCGTCACCGTATAGGCGCCGGTGGCGCCGTTGACGGTGACGGTGAGGACATGGGTCGAGCCCTGCATCACCCACAGCGAGCCGTTGCTTTGCAGCTGGTAGGTGAAGCCGTCGGGCGCGCCCGCCTCGGTGAGCGCGAAGGTCAGCTGACCGTCGCCGCCGGATCCGCTGAGCGTGCCGGTGGTGTTGACCGAGTCCGGATCGTCCCCGGTGCCGCCGGAATTGCCGCCCGCAAGCGCATCGTCGTCGAGCTGGACGAGACCGTTCTCGCCGACGCTCGGCGTGTGGTCAGGATTGGTGATCGTCAGCGTCGCCTGCGTGGTGTCGCCGTCGCCGTCGGTCAGCGTGTAAGTGAAGACTTCGGTCGAGCCGCCCGGCGCGCCCTGGTGCGCGGTATAGGTGTAGCTGCCGTCGGCCTTGATCGTCAGGCTTCCGAACTCGCCGTCGACGACCAGATTGCCGCTCGAATCGAGGCTCGCGTCCGAATTGCCGTTGTTGTTGCTCGACACCGCGGTGAGCGTCGCATTGTCTGCGCCCACCGTATCGGCACCCGCCGCGCCCGAGGTCGTGTCGGCGCCCGTCATCACGTTGCCGGTGGCGACATGGTTGACGAGGTCGGTGGTGTCAGTGTCGTTGCGCGCGGTCGGCACGTCGTCGACGATGTTGACGGTCAGCGATCCAGTCGCCTGGTCGCCGTCGTCGTCGGTGACCACGATCGCGAACACGTCCTGGGTCGCGTCGCCGCTCGTATTGTCGCCGAGCGTGTAGCTGTAGGTGATCTGACCGTTGTTGAGGTCGATCCCGGTGATCGTCAGCGTGCCGAATTCGCCGGCGATCTGCTGCCCCACTTCGGTAACGGCCTCGCCGTTAATCGTGACGCTCTCGAGCCCGTCTTCGGCAGTGAACACGATGGCACCGGTGTTGGTCTCGGTGCCGTCGCTGTTGTTTGTGCCGTCGCCGTCGGCGATTTCGCCGGAGCCGGCGGGCTCGGCGCCGTTGCGGACGGGAAGACCCTTCTCATTGACGGATTCGGACGCATCGACCGCGCCGGCCGGGAAGTCCGGCGTCTGGATGACGACGGTCGGCTCGCGGTCGATGAACTGATTCACCTCCTCGAATTCGGGCGGCGTGTAGCTGAGCTCGGTCGGCGGGATGAGGTCGCCAAGCGGAACGCCCGGATCGAGCGGCGGGACCGGCTCGGCGAAATTGCCGCCGCTGCTCTGCGGCGTGCCGGCCGCGGGCTGCGGTTCGGAATCGATCAGAAGCGCGGCGAGGTTCGTCGGCGGAACCTGCACGTCGCCGATCATGATTTGCGGGACGAATACGGCGCCCCCCGGGATCACCATCTGGCTGCCGTCGGGCATGTCGATGACGAGGTCGCGCCCATTGACGTGGATGTCCGACATCTCGACGCCGGCGGGCAGGTTAATGATGCCCTGTCCCGCGGCGGCGGCGGCGACCTGGCCGATGTCGATGGTCAGCGTGGTCGACGCATTGTCCCCGCTCGCATCCGCGAGCGTGTAGTTGAAGACGTCCTGGACGCCGTCGGGCGTACCCGGATTACGGACATAGCTGAAGTTACCCTCGGCATCGATCGACAGCGCCCCATACTGGCCGGTCGCCTGGAAGGCGCCGTTGGCGAGCACGGCCTGGCCGCCCGCTCCCTGCACCGCGACGATTGCTGCGGGGGCAGCCCCGACGCTGTCGGCGCCTGAAGTCCCCGTGCTCGTTCCCGCGCCAGTAATGGCGTTGCCGGTAGCCGGGCCGTAATTGCCCGGAGCGAGCGTATCCACGTCCGGCCGCGCAACGGTATCGGAATGGCTGTCCAGTCCTGCCTGGGAAGCGTCGTCGTAGCGCATATGTCACCCCTGTCGTGATCTCCCAGGCAGACCCGGGAGGTCGTCTTTTGCCGCGCAGACGAAGAATTGGGGCTCGGCGAACCGATCAACGAGATAGGTTAACGGAGAGCCCCGACACCCCCGTCAATCATCAGACAAGAACACTAGTCAGCATCCTTTGCAAGCTGGTGATGCCGAATCGGCATACCGCAGCCGGATTCGAAAGAGCAAATCGGAAAGAGGAAAAAGGTTAACTAAAGTACTATATACATAGAACAGGCAGGATATTTTCTTTGAACTTGCGGACTTGTTCTATGCTTTCTTCTGGACAGTGGTGCTATTCCTTCGATACTCCAATAGACTCGTTTGAGCGCGTTACATGGCAGCTGCGCGGGTTTTTGGGTTCGTTAACCATTTACATTGCATTTAACATTGTCCGTAAAACGACTCTCACTGCTGATGTGGCACGGCCGGATCGCTGCAGGAGCGATACAAAAATTTGCTCATGTGCTTGTGCCAGAATGGGAAAGAACCGCCGGGCCGATGCGAATCGCCAGCGACTCGCGAGCCACCGTTCCGAGTCGCTAGGATTTGTGCGGCTTGATCGTTAGCGGAGCGAGCGGACGCTCGTGATGGCCAAGGGCACGGCTGTCGAGCACGACCACGGCCAAGGCTCCCAGCGCGATCGCGATGCCGTACGGAACGCGCGAGCTCTTTTTGTCCCTGCCGCGGAGCCGCCATTGCCGCGTCGCGAGGTAAGCGACGGCGACAACGCCGCCGGAAAGGAAGACCAGCGCGATGAACATCAGCGCCGACACGGGGTCGAACCACAGGCCTGCCGCGGCAAACAGCTTGACGTCGCCGCCGCCGAGCAGGCGGGCGGAGAAGGCCGCGGTGCCGAGCGCCAGCAGCACGGCGAAGACCGCGCCGTTCTGCCACAGCGACCAGGACGGGCCGGCGAGGATCGCAGCCACGACTGCGCCGGCGAGAACGACGAGGCTCGTGAGGTTCGAGATTCGGTATCGTGCCGCATCCTCGATCGCGGCGGCGATCATGGCGAGAGCGAAGATCAGGATCAGCCAGAGCGGCGCGGCAGCGATCAGGTTCAATTCTGGCTCAATTGTTTGAGGTTGTTGGAAGCCCGGTCGTACCACACCGGGCTGGCATCGAGCGCCTGAGTGAACGCCGCTGCTGCCCGCTTGCGGTCGCCGAGCAGCTCGGCGGCGACGCCCGCATCGTTCAGCCGCACCGACCATGCACGGTCGCTCTCGCCGGCACGCCTTTGCGGCAGATCCGCCGCAAGCGCCGCTTTTGCTAGCTCGAGATTGTTGACGATCCGTCGCGACCCGGAGTCGAGCGTCGCCGCGAGTTCGAAGAATGGAACCGCATCGGCCCAGTCGCCCCGCAGCAGCTTCGACCAACCCTGGTTGTTGATGATCCGGGCTTCGTTCGGAGCAAGCTGGTGCGCTCGGGCATAGGATTCGTCCGCCATCGCCCAGTCCTGCTCGAAGTCCGCAAGCACGCCGCGCGCATTCCACGCGCGCCATGAGGCGCCCGTCGAAGCCACCGCGCACTCGGCCAGCGGTTTCGCGTCCGCCGTTCTGCCGATCTCGAGGGCGGCGATGGCGCCCTTCTCGCAATCGCTCGGTTGCTTGTCGGGCGACTGCGCAAGGCGCTGATAGGCGCTCCACGCCTCGACATATTTGCGCGAGGCAAAGGCGACGTCCGCCGTCAGGCGCTCGACCGGTGCTCCCCTTGCTCCTTGCGAGATCGCCCGCGCGATCAGCAGCTTCGCTTCCTTCAGCCTGCCCGCCTCGATGGCGTGAGAGGCATCCTGCAACACGGACCGGTCGATGGGTTGCGTCGCGGGCGTCTGCGCCGCGACGCTCGCAGCAGCGAGCAAGCCAAGGATCATGATTTGCGCGGGCCGGAGATCCTGTCGACGGAGTCGCGACCGAGCACGAGCACGAGAACGTCGCGCTCGACCATGCGCGCGGCGATGCCGAACTGCGCGGCGAGGCTCTTGCCGAGCTTCTCGCGGCCCTTGGGATAGAGCACCACGCTCTTGGCCTCGATTGCAGGCGCATCGCCGATGTCGAGCTTGCGCCAGCCGCGGTCGAGCAGGACTGCACGGGCAGACGCTGCGAGTCCCTGGCTGCGCGCGGCATTGAGGATCTGGATGTTGGGCCTGGTCCCGGGCCGCGCAAGCGCAACCCAGCGGACGCTGCTCGCAGCCGCGAGCAGGTTCTGCGGCCGGTTCCAGATCGGCTTGCCGGTCGTGACCAGCGCAACCTCGCCGGACGTCAGCCGCTCCAGCCGGGGCGAGAGTGCCTGAGCCATCATGGGAGCGTGCTCTGCGACAGCCTCGCGCTTGGCGACAGGCGCCGGACGCGCAGGAGGAAGCGCCACGGTAACGGAGGAAGCGGGAGCCTGATCGTCATCGTCGAACTGCGAGGACGCAAGCACCGGTGCTTGCGCTTCCAGCCGATGCGCAGGCCGCGCGGGCGGTAGCTCCACGGTGACACTGCCGATCGAAGGGGCCGGCACCCTGACCGCCTGTTCGACCCGCGCTGCCAGCGCAGGCTCGGGAGGAGCGGTCGAGATCCCGGCAGCAGCGGGCGCTGCGACCTTCGGAAGGACCATCGTTGTCGCCGTTACGGCTTGCGGAACCGACGCGATGACGCTGGTTGCAACAGGTGCCGGTGGCTGCGGAGCGATGGTAACCATGTCCATGACAACAGGTCGCGTCTCCACTGCTGCGACAGCAGCGGCAGTGGCCACAGTCGCCGCCGCCGGCGCGGGTTGCACAATCGCGTTCGCCTCCGCGCGAACGGCCATTGCCCGCATCGGCTGCCCTCCGCGCTCGAACACGGCAGCAAGGCCGAGGAGGAGCGTTCGGTCGTGCGGCGCGAGCGCCAGCGCCGCCTCGTAATTGGATTGCGCGAGGTCGAACCGGCTCATCGCCGAATAGCAGTCGCCGATGCCCGCCAGCGCCGCGGCGCTCGCCGGGTTTTCGCGCTGCGCCTTGCGGAAGCCTTCCAGCGCCAGCCCGACGTTGCCGAGCACCAGCTGGCCGCGCGCGACCGCGATC
>NZ_WJSQ01000107.1 GCF_009720245.1 Sphingomonas segetis
CCGCCGCCTCCCCAACCGCCGCCGCCGCCGCCCCAGCCGCCGCCGCGCCGCGATGCCCGGCTGATCTCATTGAGTCCCCACAGCACGACCCACGGGCTGATCCCGCCGCGCCGAGAACGGGACCGGTAGCGGCGCCCGACCGGCCTCCGCACCATCGACAGCAGGACGAAACCGATGATCATCGCCCAGAAGATCACGGGCAGCGCGCCGCCGCTCGATTTCTGCCTGCTCTGCTGCGCCTGCTCCGCCTGGGCGACATTCTTTTGCGCCTGGTCGGCAGGCAGGCTCATCTGCTGAATGATCGCATCCGAACCGGCCATGATGCCGCCCGCCATGTCACCGGCCTTGAAGCGCGGCGTGATGGTGTCGCGGATGATTCGGCCGGCGAGGATGTCGGGCAGGAATCCCTCCGCTCCGTACCCGGTTTCGATCCGGACCTTTCTCTCATTCGGGGCGACGAGCAGGATGACGCCGTCGTCGCGCTTCTCGTCGCCCACTTTCCAGGCGCGGATCAGCCGGTTGCCGTAATCCTCGATGGTCAGGCCATCGAGGCTCTTCACCGTCGCAACGACGAATGCGTGGCCGGTCTGGGCGAAGAGCGCTTCCGACTTCGACTTGAGATCGACCTCCTGCTCGGGCCGCAGGAGATCGGCCTGGTCGACGACCGGCGATCCGTTATTCGCCGGCAGCTTCTGCGCAAAAGCCGGGGCGGACAGAGCCAGGAGAAGCGCCATGGCGAGCAGCGCGAAGGCATGCAGGATGCTTTTCGGGACAGCCACGCCGCCGCGCTCCTCGAGATGAACCCGACTGGTCAGCTCAGCCGGCGTTGCCGAAATCGACCTTGGGCGCGGTCTCGGCACCGGGCGCGGCCTCGAACGGCACCTTCGGCTTGGCGCCGTAGAAGATCTTCGCGCCGATCGCGTCCGGGAAGGTTCGAATGCGCGTGTTATACTGGCGCACCGCCTCGTTATAATCGCGGCGCTGGGTCCGGATGCGGTTCTCCGTCCCTTCGAGCGCAACCATCAGGTCGGCGAAGCGCTGCTGGCTCTGCAACTGCGGATAGCGCTCCTGGATAACGGTGCCGAGCAGGCTTCGCGCGCTCGACAGCCCGGCCTGCGCCGCGTTGTAGCGCTGCACCGCCTGCGGATCGTCGAGCTGATCGGGGCTGAGGGTCACGGATGTCGCCCGCGCGCGCGCCGCCGTTACTTCGGTGAGGATCTTCTCCTCGCTGCCAGCGGCGGCCTTCACCGTTTCGACGAGGTTGCCGATGAGGTCGTTGCGGCGCTGATATTCGGCCTGCAGGTTGGCAAACTCGGCATTGACCTGCTCTTCCGCCGTGGGGACGCTGTTGACGCCGCAGCTCGACAGGCTGAACGCAACGAACAAGGCTAGAATGGCTCGTGTTATCACAGAGCCGGGCGCGGAACGGGCAAGCGCGGTCATGTCGATGGTCCCCTTGGATCGCGTCAGTGGCGCGATAGGTAAACATGCCGCAGTTCCGATTCAACATGCCGCTATATAACAGCAACACAGCAGAGCGGATGCTGCCGCGCGCGGCGAATTCGGCTAAGGTCGGGGAAGCGACACAAGGGAGCCGTCGAATGCTGAATGATTTCCGCGCTTTCATTGCCAAGGGCAATGTGCTCGACCTCGCGGTCGCCGTGATCATCGGCGCGGCCTTCGCGAAGATCACCACAAGCCTCACGGAAGACATCATAATGCCCGTCGTCGGCGCGCTCTTCGGCGGGCTCGACTTCTCGAGCTATTTCACTCTGCTCGGACCGGTGCCCGACGGCTATCGCGGCAGCATGAACGATTATGCCGCCCTCAAGGCCGCGGGCGCGCCGGTGCTCGGCTGGGGCGAGTTCGTCACGGTCATCATCAATTTCCTGATCCTCGCTTTCATCATCTTCCTGATGGTCCGCTGGGCGACGAAGGTGATGCGCAGGCGCGAGGAAGGTCCCGCCGGTCCGACCGAGATCGAACTGCTGATGGAGATCAGGGATGAGCTGAAGCGGCGCTAGGCTGCGGCGGATTTCTCCGACGCGACGCGCTGCTCCTGGGCTTGGACCATCTGCTCGAACCTCGGATCATCCCGCAAAGGGTCGAGGTCGGTGTCGAGCCGCAGGTATTTGACCATGGCCGGCGGCGCGCGATCGATGAAAGTCGTCAGGAGCTCGATCGCCGCGTCCTTGTCATTCAAATAGCGCGACAACGAGCAAACAAGATTCCAGCGCATCGTGAAATTGTCCGGATCCATCAGCAGCGCGCGCTTGATCCACTCCTTTGACCGCTCGCCGTCACCCAGAATGGCCAAAGCCACTGCGCCAAAGCCGAGGGCGGAGCCGATCGCCGGATCCTGCGCGAGCACGCGCTGGGCGCGCTCGAGCGTCATCTCCGCCGCTCGCTTCAATCCCGCCGCATCGCCAACTGCCGCGTAACAGGTCTCCAGCATTCCGGTGGAATGATAGTCGCTCTCGACCACCGAGGCGGCTTTCTCGAAATACGGAATTGCCTCGCGCATCTGGCCGCTTCGGCTGAGCAGCCGGGCCGCTTCCTTGTTCACTTCCCAGGATTCCGGATCGAGGCGCAATGCCGTCTGAATCTGCCTGTCCGCCTCTTCGGATTTGCCGTCCTCGTCGGCAAGGTAGCGAGCCTTGACGCATAGCGCCTCTGGCAGGTTTGGGTCGAGCTCCAGCGCTCGCTCTGCCGCAGCGAGCGCATCCTCGTGTCTGTCGTGCCGGAACCGCATCTCGGCCTGCGCCAGCGCGATCAGCGCCCACGCCTTGGCGTAATCGGGATCGATCTCCGTTGCCTGCCTGGCAATCCGGACCACGACTTCGTCACGCCGGATGTCGCCGTCGTTGCCGCTGATCCAATGCTGCCGCGCCATGAGATAAAGGTTGTAAGCCTCGACGCTGGATGTTCCGCGGCTCTCGATTGCCTTCTTCTCTTTGGGGAGCAGCTTCACCCGGAGCGCCGACACGATTGCTTTGGAAATCTCGTCCTGGATCGCGAAAATGTCCGTCAGGTCGCGATCGTAGCGGTCGGCCCAAACGTGGTCGCCGGCTTCGGCGTCGATCAGCTGGGCGTTGATCCTGACGCGGTCCCCCGACTTTCGAATGCTGCCCTCGAGAACGTGCGTGACGTTGAGCTGGCGGCCGATCTGCCCTGCCTCGAGCGTTTGACCCTTCAGGGTGAAGGCGGTGTTCCGGGCGGTCACCGACAGGGCTGAAACCTTCGACAGGTCGGTGATGATGTCGTCGGTGATCCCGTCGCTGAAATATTCCTGCTCGGCATCACCGCTGAGGTTGATGAACGGCAGCACGCAGATCGCCACCCGGCGGGCCGCAGCGCCCTTGCGTTCGTCCGAGGTCCGCACCTGGGCGGGGTTGCCGACCAGCAGAGCGATGCTGCTCAGGACCTTCTGCCAGCCGGGCGCGTCGCTATCCTCGCTCCAGCCGTTGAGGTCCGCGCACTGAATCTGGCTGAACGGGATCGGCGGCAGAATACCGTCGACCGTGACCTGCACCAACGTTCCGGCTTCGCGCGCGATGTCGGCTTCCGCGCGCACCCACTGGGACCGTGCCGCTTCCGCCGACCACAGCACCACAACCGCCTTGGCCGAGCGCAGCCGTTCCTCGATCACGTCGCTGTAGGAACGGTGGGCCGGAAGCTCATCATCGCGCCAGACGCTGTAGCCGGCCGCCCGCAATGCTTCGGCCACCTGCCTGGCCTGGCCTTCGGTAGATCGGCCATAGGAGACGAAAATGTCGGCCATCGGGCGGAAGCCCCTCTCCCCTTCGGCAGAAGGGCACGGAAGTAAAGCAATTCACTTGCCGGTGAAAGGCGCACGTGAACGCGCTCGACCGTCCAATGGGCGGCGTCATCGATTACGCAGGATTGGGCAGAAGCCGTGAAGAAGCGCAGCTCTATTTCGGCATACCGCTAAGGCCGCTGGCTTCGCGCAGCGCCGCTCCGTCAAGCCGATAGCCGTCGAGGAATACGGTCTCGACGTGGCGGAGATTGCGCAGGTCCTTCGACACGTCGCCGTCGACCAGGATGATATCGGCGGTCTTGCCTGCGGCGATCGATCCGACGCGATCGTCCATGCCCGTCATCTGCGCGGGCACGATGGTTGCCGTCTGCAACGCTTCGGCATTGGTGAGCCCCGCCTCTTCGTACAACACCAGTTCGCGCACGAGCTCAAGCCCGTAGCCGTCGGTTCCGGCGACGATGCGCACGCCTGCGTCGTGGAGCTTGCCGACCAGTCCCACCATCTTGTCGAAGCTCTTCTTGAAGTCGGCGCGGGTGAGGCCGCCGAACAAGGGATAGCCACCGATCTTCCAGCCGCGCGCGACCGCCGGCGGAGCGATGTCGGCGAACGGCGCATATTCGGGCGAAATCGACGTGCCGTCCGACGTCATCAGCGGCTCCCACACAGTCAACGTCGGATCGATGATCGTACCGCGCTTCGCCAGCTCGGCGTAGAAAGCCTTCATCGCCGGGGAGTCGAGGTCGACGTCCTTGCCGTACTTCGCCGGTCCCTCCAGCCGTGCGGCGGTGTTGGCCTTGTCCACCACTTCCTGCGGCATCGCCTGCATCATGATGAAGTTGATGTGCGTGATCTCGTCATAGCCGGCGCGCACCGCGTCGAGCGGCCGCATGCGCGCGGGGACATGGCCATGGACGTGCAGGCCCAGCTTGTGCGCTTCAGCAGCCGCGGGCGCGATCCATGCCGGATCCATCGACGTGTAGAATTTCGCGCCCCACAAGCCCGCCGCCTTGATCTTGTCGACCGCAGCGACTGCTTCCTCGGCCGAGCTGACGGTCAATGCGCCCTGCGCCGCCAGGGGGTCCTTGCGATCGATGATCACGGAAATCTTGCCGTCCGGCGCCAGCAGATCGCCTGCAGCCCGGCGCTTCTGAATGCTGAGCGCCTCGTCGATGTCGGAGCCGGGGCTGCGGTAATTGGTCATGCCCGTGGCGAGGTTCTGCAACAGGTTCCAGTCGCCGCCGACGTGCTGGTGCGCGTCCCACAGACCCGGCAGGATGGTCTTCCCGCGTCCGTCAATCACCGACGCGCCGGCCGGCGCCTCGATCGACCCAGCCGGACCGACCCCAACGACCTTGCCGTCGGCGATAAGCACCGCGCGGTCGGGCAGATACTTTCCGGCGACCGAGTCGAACAGCAGGACGTGGTCGACCAACGTTGGAGTGCGGTTGGCGGCAGCGAGGAACTTGTGCGCGATGTCGCGGACCATCGCGGCCGTCGCCTGGTTCTGGATTTCCGTGAGCTTCGGCCCAGCCTTCTCATAGCCCTCGGGGAGTAGCGAGATTACGCCCGCAAAGCCGAAGTAGCGGTTGTCGGTGTCGAGCCACACCGGATTCGGCGCGAAGCCGTAGCCCTTGATGAAGGCGAGCTTGACGGTTTTCGGGCCTTGCGGGCCGTCGATCTGCACCCGCTGGCCAATGGTGATGCTGGCATGGCCGCCCGGAAGCAGGTCGACGCCCTTGTCGCCGGCTGCGACCAGCGCTTCGATGTCTTTCTCGCCCGCGAGCCATGGGCCGCCGTAGGTGTTGTAGCGCTTGTTGGCGAAAGGTGCGGAGCCGGAGTCGACTGCCGTCTTCCAATGCGCAACCCCGCTCCCGTCGACCCGGAAGTCCTCGGTCGCATCGCCGGAGTCGGTGAAGCCCCGGATTGCGATCGCGATCGGTCGGCCGTCGGGCCCAGGCGTGATCACCTCGTCGTCCTCGGTGATCCAGCCGCGAAGCGACATCGACATGCGGTAGGCGGACTTTCCGTCGGGCATCGTCCACGACCAGATGTCGCCATGCTTCCCGGCGGTCGAGCTGATCGTGTAGTGACGCGCGCCCGCGGGCGGCTTCATTAGCTGGTCCTTGGTCGCAGGCGCGGCAACGGCGATGGAAGCGCTCGCGGCGAGCAGCGCTGCAAGTATCATTCGGCCCATGAAGTCCCCCGTGTTGTATGCAGCGAGCGTGGCAAGACGCCGGCGCAAACGCAACAGCGGCTTCGACGAAGCCGCGTCTAGAGGCGGATCAAAGTCTCGGGGATCTTGTTCGAGCCCGGCGAGATATCCCAGTGCACCGCCTGCCCCGCCGGATCGGGCGTGGGACCATCCTCGCTGTTGTTGGTGACGATCTGGCCGTCGGTATGAACGGTGAATCGCCCCTGCGCACGCGACGGCGGACCCTTCATGTCACCCTCACCGCCCATCTGCTGCGCCATCGGGCCGAACATGTTCATCCCGCCGGTGAGCGCGGGCGCGCTGACCAGCACCGACCCATCCGCGCGGCGGCGAAGCGTGAAGAAGGGAATAACGATGGCGCTGTCGGGCATGATCGGGAAGACGAAGTCCTGAGTCGCCCGGCCTTCGAGGTGATAATCGACATCGAACACGCCATTCCCACGGTAGGCGACCGAGCGCCACCCGGCATATTTCATCAGCTTGGCCGCGAAGGCGCGGTTGGACGCTTCGTCGGCTCCGGGAATGCCGAAAGCCTTGGCGCTTTCCTCGTCGCTCTTCTGCTTGGTTAAGTAGGCAGACTTCTGCTGAGCCAGCTCGTCTGCCGTACACGGCCGCTCGCTCCCATCCTCTTTCATGCAATGCGCGATGGTGGGCTTCCACGGCCGCTTCGCCATTTCCTCGGCATTCTCGAGCACGATCTCGCCGCGATAATCGAGGACGAAGCTGCCGTCCTTGCGGAGCGTAAGGTCGGACGCAAACTTGCCCGGCCCCCACAGGCAGCCGGTGAGCAAAAGCGGCGCGGCGAGCGAAAGCAGACGCCCGGTCCAGTGATTCATGGCGATGTACCCCCTGCGCGTAAACTACCGCATCGGCCGCAGGTCGAAAAGAATTGGAAGGTGGGGAGCTTCTGTTGCCCGGTGCTCCCCGTACCGCTGGAATCCCCTTCTGTTGCCCGGTGGGGTCCAACCGCGCTTTAGCTTTGTAACGTCAGTCCGTTAGGACGTCAGTTACGCGGCAAGAGCGAGCGCCTCGTTATCGTTGGCACTTGTGGTTATGAGCCGTCGCGGTGGCTCAATCCGATCGGCAATCGGGCCTTTATTGCACTCGTCGATCCTATTTCGCCCCCATCAACAACTGCGAAACGTCGCGGTTGATGGTGGAGGCGCCGGGGTACTGCCCCCCGGGTCCGAAGTGCCTATTCCACCTGACAGTCTACCGACATAGCCGGTTGCCCGGCAGGGCCTCAGATAGGGAATTTGCGGCGGAATCTCAAGGAGCCGGCGCTCCCCCCTTGTTCTTGGCAAATTGACCGAAGGGGGTGGAAGTCCGAGGCAAACTGCTGATATGTGTCGCCATTCCATTCCAAGATTGTGGGGACTCAACGACATGAAAAGACTGGTTTTTGCGATCGGCGGCGCAGCCGCGCTGGCGCTCGCGGCATGCAGCGGCGACAACCAGGACGCGGTCAATAATGCCGAGCTCAACCAGCCGGCGGCCGAGGATCTGAACGCGCTCGCGAACGAAGCGGCCAACAATGCCGCCGACATGAACGCGGTCGCCAACGAGCCACTCGCCAACGACATGAATGCGGTGGGCGACAATGGCCAGAACCCGACCGAGGCCGATGAGCAGAACGTCAGCGGGATGTAGCGCTGCAGGGGGAGTGTGCCCCAACGGGGACTGTTCCCGATCACTGGACGATCCGCCCGGCACTCCGGGCGGCTTTTTCTTTGAGCGCGCAGAGCCTAGGCCGGCGCCATGTCCGACGACGCCATCCCCGCCGCCACGCTGATCGTCGTCCGCGATTCCGCGTCCGGCCCTCCGGAGTTGCTGATGGTCGAGCGCGCGGCCGGGATGGCGTTCGCAGCGGGGGCGCTGGTCTTCCCCGGCGGGCGCATCGACGATGCCGATCGCGCGCTCGCGTGTGCGCTCGACGTCGACGCGAATGCCGTTGCGGCGGTTCGGGAAACGATCGAGGAGACGGCCATCCCGGTCGGCCTCGCTCCCGCCCCCTCAGAGGCAGCGGCGCGCGAGCTTCAGAGCGCGCTAATCGCGGACGAACCGTTCGGCGGACTGCTGAGCGCCGGCTCGCTTTCCATCGACGCTTCCTCCCTCACGCCGTTCGCACGCTGGGTCCCCAAGTTCCACGCCGTCCGGCGCTTCGATACGCTGTTCTTCGTCGCGCGCTGCCCCGCCGGCAAATGGCGCCCGCAAGTGGTCGAAGGCGAATGCGCGGGCGCGGCATGGATCACGGCCGCGGACGTGCTCGAGCGCGAACGACGCGGCGAGGCGCGCCTTATCTTTCCCACGCGGCGAACGCTGGAACGGCTCGCGCTCCATGCGGATTTCGAGGCCATCCGCGCCGACGCGCTCGCCCATCCGATCGAACCGGTGACCCCTTGGGTCGAGGAGCGCCATGGCGAGAAATTCATCACCATTCCCGCCGATCTCGGATTTCCGGTGACGCAGGAGAGGCTCAACGGCCTCTGGCGGGGCTGACTCTGCGGACCGAGTCGCGCTTCGCACCAAACAAAAAGGGGACCCGCCGGAGCGGATCCCCTCTGATCCCCCGAAGGTCCGAGCCTACTTCAGGTGGTTCGACAGATGCTTGTTCATCTCGAACATGCTGACCCGGTCCTTGCCCCCGAAGACCTTCTTCAGCTTGTCATCAGCCATGATTTCCCGTTTGTTTTGCGGGTTTTGCAGGTTGTTCTTGCGGATATGGTCCCAGATTTTGGAAACCACCTGGCTGCGCGGAAGCGGCGCGCTTCCGGTAATCGCGGCGAGATCCGCCGACGGTTGAACCGGGCGAGCCAGCCCGCCCCCTGCTTTACGACCAGTTCCTTCTGCCATCAGGCCCTCCTGTTGTTCCACCGTTGGTAGAGCGCAACTTGGGGGGGTTTGCAATGCTGTTGCAGAGGGGAATTCAGCGAAATTGCGACACAAAAGGCACAACGCGATTGCGGGCGTCGTGACCGATGTCGGCGCGGCCGCCGTAGGGGATGCCCGAGCGCGCGCACCATTGCTCGACGATCGCCGCTTCATCGATGCCGAAAGCCGGGTCGTTTTCAAGCACATCGGAGACGCGGCCAAGACGAATTCTGCGGACGCCGCGAACGTTCGCACTAGCCGTCACATGGAACATCGTGCGGTCGATCCGGTAGAGCTGCTCGCTGACCTCTTCTATCAGCAGGTCGACGCCCGTGAAATCCGGCTCGAGCGGAGTTCCGAGCAGGGTCGACAGGACGGTCAGGTTGAACGCCATCGCCGGCGCTTCCAGCGCGGGCTCGAGCGCCGCCGGATCGCGCCGGACGAGCCAGTCGAGCGCGCGCGTCACCGCGGCCTCG
>NZ_WJSQ01000108.1 GCF_009720245.1 Sphingomonas segetis
GACGACCGCCGGCGCGAGGCCGGCGTGGAGCGCTCCGCTATGCTCGCCGAGCTCGCGCATCGGGCCGAGCACCGCGATCCGCCGCTTGGCTTCGCGTTCGGCGCCGAGGCTCTTGAGCGTCGCGGCCATCGACGCGGGATTGGCGTTGTAGCTCTCGTCGATCAGCACCAGCTCGCCGCCGTCGAGCTCGATGACGTGGCGCTCGCCGCGGCCCTTGAGGCCGCCGAGATCGGCGAGCGCGAGCGCCGCCACCGCGACGTCCTCGCCGATCGCTTCGACGGCGGCGAGCACGGCAAGCGCGTTGGACACCCAATGCTCGCCGCGCTGGGAGATGGTGAAGGTCAGCTCGCGCTCGAGAAGCGCGGCGCTGATCAGGCTTCCCCCGGTTTCGGCGGTGACCGCGTGGATCGCGTGCACGTCGGCATCGCCGCTGCCGAAAGTGATGATCCGGTCGGCGTGCCGCCGCGCCGCCTTCACCAGCCGGCCGCGGTACGGCGTGTCGTTGGGGATAATGGCGATGCCGTCGGGCTCGAGCCCTTCGAAAATCTCGGCCTTGGCGTCGGCGATCGCCTCTTCCGACCCGAGATTCTCGATGTGCGCGGGCGCAATGGCGGTAATGAGCGCGAGGTGCGGGCGGACCTGCGCGGTCAGGGCGCCGATTTCGCCGGCATGGTTCATGCCCATTTCGAGCACTGCGAGCTCGGCGTCGCGGGGCATGCGCGCGAGGCTCAGCGGCACGCCGGTGTGGTTGTTGTAGCTCTTGACCGAACGATGGACCCTGCCCGGCCGGTTGCGATCGAGCGCGGCGTAGAGCGCTTCCTTGGTGCTGGTCTTGCCGACCGAGCCGGTGACGCCCAGGATCGTGGCCTGTGCCCGCTCGCGCGCCGCGCGGCCGAGCGCCTGGAGCGCGGCGAAACCATCGCCGACGAGCACATGCGGACCGTCGACGGGTTGGGAAACGATGCATCCGGCAGCGCCGGCGGCGAAGGCGGCATCGACGAACTTGTGGCCGTCATGGACGGTGCCGGGCATGGCCACGAACAAGTCGCCGCGCCCCACTTCGCGGCTGTCGAAAGTGACTCCGGTGACTTCGAAGGACGCGCTTGCCGCGCCGCCGGTCGCGGCCGCGATTTCGTCCGAGGTCCAGAGGGCGGTCATTGACGTTCCTCCCTGCGAGCGAAGCTCGTGGGTTGGGGAACCATGCGGAGCATGGTGGAGGGGTAACTCATGCGGAGCCATGACCCCTCCACCATCCAATCTTCGTTGGATGGTTCCCCTCTCCAGCCGAGAGCCTGGGGAGGATTGGACATTGCCCGCCCCCTCACGCCGCGCACTCGCGCGCGACCAGGGCATCGTCGAACGGAAGTACTCGGTCGCCGACGATTTGCCCCGTCTCATGGCCCTTGCCGGCGACGAGCACGATGTCGCCCGGCCGCGCGATTCGGATCGCCTCGGCGATCGCTTCGCGCCGGCCGGAGACTTCCGTAGCCCCGGGCGCGCCGGCCATGATCGCCGAGCGGATGTGCGCCGGGTTCTCGCTCCGGGGATTGTCGTCGGTGACGATCACCACGTCGGACATGCGGATGGCGACGGCGCCCATCTCGGGCCTCTTGCCCTGGTCGCGGTCGCCGCCGGCGCCGAAGACGGTGATCAGCCGGCCGTCGACATGGGGGCGCAGCGCGGCGACGGCGGCTTCGAGCGCGTCGGGGGTGTGGGCATAGTCGATGTAGACGGGCACGCCGGCGCGGCTGATCACCGCGCGCTCGAGCCGCCCGCGCACCGGCGAGACGCGCTGCATCGCCGAGAAGGCGCGGTCGAAGCCGAGTCCCGTCGCCATCGTCAGGCTTGCGGCGACCAGCACATTGGCGGCCTGGTAGGCGCCGATCAGCGGCAGGGAGAGCTTGAGGCTGCGGTCTTCATATTCGAGCAGAAGCGCCTGGCCGAGCGGAGTCGCGCTCTGGTCGACGAGCCGGATCGTATCGCCACTGCGGCCGACCGTCAGCACCTTGTGCCCGAGGCGCGAGCAGCGCTCGATCACCTCTTCGGATTTCGAATCGTCGGTCCACACCACCGCCGGACTGCCGGCGGGAAGCAGCTCCTCGAACAGCCGCATCTTGGCTTCGAAATAAGCGTCCATCGTCTGGTGATAATCGAGATGGTCGCGGCTGAAGTTGGTAAAGGCGGCGGCAGCGAGCGGGACGCCTTCGCAGCGGTGCTGGTCGAGGCCGTGGCTCGACGCTTCGTAGGCGACGTGAGTCGTTCCCATCCGCTCGAGCCCGGCCATGTTGTGGAGGAAAGTGACGATGTCCGGCGTAGTCAGGCCGGTCTTCACCTGGTCGTCCGAGGTGGTCACGCCGAGCGTCCCGATCGACGCCGAGCGGTGGCCCGACATGCGCCAGATTTGCCGTGTCATCTCGACCGTCGAGGTCTTGCCGTTGGTGCCGGTGACCGCGACGACGGTGTCGGGATAAGGCGCGTAGAATTTCGACGCGAGCTCCGCGAACAGCCGCCGCGGCTCGGGATCGGCGAGATGCGGGACCTGGGGGACCTCCGCCTGGGGGCGCGCCACCACGGCGACGGCGCCGCGACGGACCGCGTCGGGAATGAAATCCTCGCCGTTGAACACCGCACCCCGGAAGGCGCCGAAGACACTGCCCCTGGCAACCTTGCGATGGTCGATCGCGAAGCCCGTGACCTCGGAATCGGAATCGACTTCGGCGATATCCCGCAAGTTCACGCCGTCAGTCCTTCTTCGCGCTGTGCTTGTCTTCCTGGACGAACGGCAGCACCTCCGACAAATTGGGTTCGCGGTGCATGTTCGGAGCGACGCCGAGCATCGGCGCGATCCGGCTGATCGTGCGGCTGACAACCGGCGCCACGTTCCAGCCGGCAGTGGTGAAGCCGTAGGTTTCCTTGGTCGCCTTGGGTTCGTCGAGCATGACCACGATGACATAGCGCGGGTCGTCCATCGGGAACACACCGGCGAAGCTGGTGATGTTGATCGACTGGCTGTAGCGGCCGTTGATGATTTTCTGCGCGGTGCCGGTCTTGCCGCCGACGCGATAGCCGGGCGCGTCGGCCTTCCTGCCCGTGCCCTTCATCACCACCAGGCGGAGCAGCGCGCGCATGCGGTAGCTGGTGTCGGCGCTGAACACGCGCCGTCCGGGGTGGAGCGGATGGTCGGGGCCGACCTTGAGGATGGTCGGCGGGTGATAGATGCCGTTGTCGAACAGGGTCGCATAGCCCATCGCCAGCTGCAGCGGCGCAACCGCGATGCCCTGGCCGAAGCCGATCGTCATGGTTTCGAACGGGCCCCACCGCGAGCCGGGAGTCAGCGGCCGCCCGCGCTCGGGGATTTCGATCTCGACGCGGTCGAGGAAGCCCATCTTCTTGAGCCACGCCTTCTGCCGTTCCTTGCCGAGCTGGTCCGCCATCTGCGCCATGCCGATGTTGGAGCTTTCCATCATGATCTCGGCGACCGAGCACTGGCGGCCGAACGGGTGGGTGTCGTGAACCACGTGGCCGTAGGCGGGGAGCGTGTCGGGACAGTTGTAAATCTGGCCCGGTCCGGAGACGACGCCGGAATCCATCGCCATCGCGAGCGTGAACGGCTTGAAGGTCGAGCCGAGCTCGAACACGCCGAGCGTCGCGCGGTTGAACATCTGCTCGGGCGTCGCCTGCCCCGGCACGTTCGGGTTGAAGGCAGGCAGCGACGTCATCGCGAGGATTTCGCCGGTCCGCACGTCCATCACCACCCCGGCGGCACCGATCGCGGAAAAATGGTTCATCGCCTCGCCGAGCTCGGCCTGGAGCGCCTGCTGGACCCGGCTCGAGATCGACAGGACCAGCGGCTTCCCGCGGCTGGCGGGGTCGGAGAGATAATCGTCGAAAGCGCGCTCGACTCCGGCCCCGCCGCGGCCGTCGATGTTGGTGAAGCCGAGCACGTGCGCGGCAAGGCTGGTCTGCGGGTAGAGCCGGTCCGCCTCGCGGTCGAGCGCGAGGCCGGGCTCGCCGATCGCGTTCACCGCTTCGACCAGCTCGGGCGAGGCGCGGCGGCGCAGGTAGAAGAAGCTCTTTCCCGAGCGGAGCATCGCGAAATACTGCTCGGTCGTGCGCTCCGGCATCAGCTGGGCGAGCTTGCGCGCGAGCTCGAGCTTGTCGCCGATGACCTTGGTCGGATGCACCGCGACAGTCCACGCGTCGATCGTCCGTGCCAGCGGCTGGCCGTCTCGGTCGAGGATGTCGCCGCGTTCCGGAATGAAGGCGGTCAGCTCCTCCTTGCGACCGGCGTGATCGCCGAAAGCCGCAAGGTAAAGGATCCTCAGCGCGATCAGCGCGATCAGGCCGCCATAGACGACCATGCCGAACATCAGGCGCTGATGCATGACGGCGAGCATCTGCCGGCGCTGGCCGACGAGTCGGAGCCGCTCGGGCCGGGGCGCGACGAGAGCGGGCTGCGGAGCGTTCATCGGCCGGGTGGTGATTCCTTGGGTTGCGCGGCATGCTTGCGCGGCAGCGGCGCAAGCGGGTCGGTCTTCGCAATCTCGACCTTCCTTGTCACCGGCCTGGCGTTGCCAAGTGCCGGCTTATCCACCGATTTCTTTGGTTCGGTGGGCGTGGATTGGGCGGCCGCGAGGCCCGGTCTATCCGCAGCCCTGGAGTGCGCCGGCTTCGCCGCCGTAACCGGCTTGTCTGCGGACTTCATCCCGGCCGTTCGGGGCAATTCGACGGCCGTTCTTGCCGGGACCTCGCGCGTCTCGGTCTTGAGGCTGGCTTCGTGGAGCAAGGCGCTCGGCGGCACCGCCGACGCTGCGCCGGATTCGTCCGGTTGAGCCTCGCCGAGCGGCGCTTTCTCCGGCTCGGGCGCGGGCGCCGAGGCGAGCACCACGGGCGCCTTGAAGTCGACCTGATGGTCCGGCCGGGCGAGCCGTGCGAGCTCGAAGCTGCCCTCGAGGAACTGGTTGGCGGCGGGCGCCGACAGCGCAAAGGCGCCGGCATTCCAGCGCTCGAGCTGCGACAGGCGGCCGCGAGTCCCGATTTCGGTTTGCAGCATGCGCAGATCGCGCTGGGCGAGCATGATCCTGGTCTCGACGCTCTCGAGCGCCGAGCGCTCGGACGCCACGCGGAGCGAGACGAGGTAGCAGCCGAGCGCCGCGCCGGCGCAGCTGGCGACCATGAACAGCGAGCCGAAGCTTCGAGCGCTCATTGCAGTCTTTCCTTGCGGGGTGGGGCCGAAGTGCGGACGGCACTCCTCAACCGCGCCGAGCGGGCGCGGGGATTCGCCGCCAGCTCGCGCTCCGTCGGGGATACCGGCTTCGCGACCCGCTCGAACGTCGGTTCGGCCGGGTCGACAAGCGCGGGACGGTGTCGCGAACCGGCGGGCGATCCTCCGCTCCTCTCGCGGAAGAAGCGTTTGACGATCCGGTCCTCGAGGCTGTGGAAGGTGACGACGGCGAGCCGGCCGCCCGGGCGCAGCGCACGCTCGGCGGCGTCGAGTCCCTCCTCGAGCTCGTCGAGCTCGGCGTTGAGATGGATGCGGATCGCCTGGAAGGTGCGGGTTGCGGGATCGCTCTTCTGGCCGGGACGGAAACCGGCGGCGCGGCGGACGATGGCGGCCAGCTCGGCGGTTCGCTCGACCGGTCTTGCGGCGACGATGGCGCGGGCGATCGCCCGGGCGCGCGGCTCCTCCCCATAGTCGCGCAGGACCCGGGCGATCTCGGCCTCGTCGGCCGAATTGAGGAATTCCGCGGCGGTCAGCCCGGACTTGCTCATGCGCATGTCGAGCGGGCCGTCGGCCTGGAACGAAAAGCCGCGTTCGGCTCGGTCGAGCTGCATCGAGCTGACACCGATGTCGAGCGCGATGGCGTCGACATGTGCGATGCCGCGATCGGCGAGCGCGCGGTCCATCTGGCTGAACCGCTCCTCGACAAGGGTGAGGCGGGGGTCCGGGACGAGCGATCGCCCGGCTTCGATCGCCTCGGGGTCGCGATCGAAGCCGATCACCCGTCCCGCCCCCGCCGCGAGCATGGCCTGCGTGTAGCCGCCCGCTCCGAAAGTGCCGTCGACGACCGTGTCGCCGCCGTGAATGGCGAGTGCGCCGATTACTTCACTGACCAGCACCGGCACATGTGGGGCCTGTTTCGCGCCGGTGCTGGTCATGACGCCCCCCGCTCTTCGAGACGGAAGCGGGCGATGTCCTTGAGGTCGTCCGGGATGCGCGGGTCGTCGAGGAGCCGCTGCGGGTTCCAGATCTGGAACGTCTCTCCGGTGCCGAGAAAGAGGGCGAGATCGCCGATCTCACCCTTCCGCCGCATCATCGGGGGCATGAGGATGCGGCCGGAACTGTCGTAGGGAACCTCCTCCGTGGCGGCGAAGGCCATCAGGTTGCGCTGCTGATATTCGAGCTCGGCGTCGGGGTTCGTCTCTTCCTTCTCGAGCAGCCGCTCGAGCTTGGAATGCTTGAGCGCCGCATAGCCGGGGTCGTAGGCGCTGAGGCAGGGAAACGCTTCGTGCTTGGCGAGCACAATGGTGCGCGCATCTCCGCGGCGTTCGATGACTGAGCGGAGAAATGCGGGGATGGAGACGCGGCCCTTCCCGTCGACCGCGTTCAGCGCGCTGCCCTGAAACAGATGCTCTAGCGCCACTTCCACTCCCCTTCGCAGCGCAAGCGGCTCCGTTCGCGGAATCGCGCGTCGTCACGCGCGCCGCTCCAGGTTCGAATCAACGGGTTAGCCCCCCGCGCTACAGCCCCTGTAGGTAACTCAAGAGCTTAGGGGATACAATGGGATTTGATGGGATTTTATGGGAAACTGCGGTGATTGGCGGATTTCAGCGGCTTTTCGCGGCATCCGGAACACCGTGTTCCGTCCTTGTTCTTCATCCTCTCCCCTGTGGATAAGTCTGTTGCTTAGCGAATCGCCGGTGCTCGATCGACTCAAGCTCGGCGAGCAGCCCATCGAGATTCCGCGCGGCGCTGGAGCCCAGCCGATCCGCATCGAGCAGGTCGGCGTCGGCGACTACTGACGCCTGGCCCTTGCCGATGCGGCACTGCGCGACCAGCCGGTCGGGACTGATGTCGCAGCCGCCGGACAGCTGTCCCGGCGAGACGGTGAGCACGTCGAACCCGCCCAGCTTCAGGACGCTGGCGCCGCGTTCGTCGGGAGCGTCGAGACGCAACCCCCAATGCGCGAGCAGGCCGGTGTCCATGAACATCCGCGGCGCGCGCAGCGGATCGCCGAGCGGCCGCTCGCTCGGCCATTCGAGCATCGGATCCGCGAGCAGCAGCACGCGCCCGCCGCCGCGCACCCATGCATCCAGCGCCACCAGATCCTCGGCCGGCTGCGCCCGCGGCTGCGCCATCATCAGCAGCCGCCCCTTCGCAAGCTCCGCCGGATCGGTGACGCTGATCGGAATTACGCGATAGCGCTTCTCGAGCGCGTCCAGCGCCGGCGAGCCGTTCCGCTCCACCGAGAAATCCTCGCCGAACATCAACGGCAGGCCGGTGAGCACGAGCAAAGTCGGGCGCTCGGCCGCTGGCCGCGGCGGCGGACGATCCGTTGCCCGGCGCGCAAGCATTACAGCAAGCGCGACAGCAACGATGAAGAGCACGCCGGCAGTGAGCAGCGCGCGACCGCGCGCAACCCTCATTGCTTGTTCGCGGCCGCGTCGTTGTTGGTCGCGCCTTCGGACGCGCCAGGGGCGACGCCGAGCTCGGCCAGAGGCTCGCTCGGTTCGTTGGTGGTGGCCTGCTGCACGGCGTTCGCCGTGTCGTCGTGGCTCGAGCGGCTGACGATCGAGCCGAGCAGCACGAGCAGGAAGGCGAAGGCCAGACCCGTCAACCCGATGCGGATGCGCTGCGCGCTGCTGCCGGCGTTCTGGGCCCTCACTTCGACAAAGCTATGTCCCGCTTCGACAATATGCAAGCGAACAGCCTTGACGGCTCCGGCTCCGGTCGCGAAGTGGCGGTCATGACTCGCACCCCCCTCCTCCTCACGCTTGCTGCGGCCGCCGCGCTAGCCGGCTGCAACAAGGAAAACCACACCATCATCGCCGGCCCGGACACGGGCGAGACGAACAGCGCTGCCAATGCGAATGTCGAACTGCCGCCGTCGATCATCGCGACGAAGCTCTACCGCTGCGCCGACAACAGCGTCGTGACGATCGACTGGCTGTCCGACAACAAATCGGCCAACGTCCGCGCCGGCAAGGATGCGCCGCTGGTCCATGTCGGCGCCGCGGAAGCGGGTCAGCCGATGACCGGCGAGGGCGGTTATTCGATCGAAGGCTCGCCGACCGCCCCGAGCGCGACGGTCGCGGTCCCGGGACATCCGGCGCAGTCCTGCAAAGCCTGACGCGAATTGACTCTCCTTCCGCGGCCCGGGACAGCGGCCGCGGAGGGGAAATTCCGATGCTGATCAGCAGGCGCGCATTTACCGGCGGAGCGCTGAGCGTCGCGCTCGGCAGCCAGTTCGCCTCGCCTGCTCTCGCGCAGGACCCGAAGCTCGCTGCCACTCTGGCGGCGATCCGGACCTACGGCGACGCGCACGTCAAGCATTTCGGCCTGCCCGGGATGACGCTCGGCGTCACCATGCCGGGCGGCTTCGGCACGGCGATGAACTTCGGCTTCGCCAATGCCGCGGCGCGGACGCCGATCACCGGCGACACCTTGTTCCAGGTCGGCTCGATCAGCAAGCTGATGAACGCCGCGGTGCTCCACCAGTTCGTCGCCGAGGACCGGCTTCGGCTGACCGACCGGATCAGCGCCCTGCTTCCCGAGATCCCGCTTCCGCAGGGGAACGCGATCACGGTCCAGCATCTGCTCGACCATACCGCCGGCATTCCCGGCGATGCCCCGGCCTTCCCCGACGGCGGCCTGTGGACCGCTTACGCGCCGGGCGAGCACTGGCATTATTCGAACACCGGCTACGACATCCTCGGCAAGCTCATTGCGCATCTCGCCGGCAAGCCGCTCGCGCTCGTGCTGCACGAGAGGCTGTTCGTGCCGCTCGGCATGCAGCGCTCGCGAGGGGCGATCGTCGCCGCCGACCGGACGCTTTACGCGCAGGGCTATGAGGCCGCCGACGAAATGCCGTTCGCGCTCGGCGTTCCGCTCGCTCCGGCCTCGTGGGTCGACGTGACGTTCGGCGCCGGCAACATCGCATCGACCGCCGACGACATGAACCGTCTGCTCCGCTCGCTCGCCGGCGCGGTGCAGGGCCGCGGCGGAATGGGCCTGCCGGCGCAGGCC
>NZ_WJSQ01000109.1 GCF_009720245.1 Sphingomonas segetis
GCCGCGGCGGCCCGCGGCGGCCGCGGCCTCACACCCGGCGTGGCCGGCCCCGATCACCAATACATCGTACACAGGCGGGCCTTTAGCTCGGGAGCGTTTCACGTGAAACACTACTTGCCAAGGCAAAAGCGGGAGAAAAGCGAATCGAGCACGTCATCGACTCCGGCTCGACCCGTGAGGCGGTCGAATGCAACGCGCGCGTGGCGCAACTCTTCGGCCAAAATCAGAACATCACCGGCCACCGACGCCGCGTCGAGCGCACTGACCGCTTCTTCGAAGCAACGCGCCTGGCGGCGGTTGAGGGCGATGGCGTCTTCGCCAGGAAGCAAATCGCGCGCGGTGCGTCCAATTTGCTCGAGCAGCTCGGGCATGCCCTCACCGGTGACGGACGACACTGCGATCGAGCCCGGAAGAACAGCGCTGCCCAAATCCGATTTGGGATGGACCTTGAGCGTGCGCGGATGATCCGGGGACTCGCCCGGCGCGCCAAGCCACACGAGAACGTCCGCCGCCTCGACAAGTGTAGTGGCACGCGCGACTCCGATCGCCTCCACGGGGTCTGACGAATCGCGCAAACCGGCCGTGTCGGTCAGGAGGATCGGTACACCGTCCAGCGCCAGCGGCACCTCGATATGGTCGCGCGTGGTCCCCGGCATGTCGGTGACGATCGCCCGCTCCTCCCCAGCTATAGCATTGAGAAGGCTAGATTTTCCAGTGTTAGGTGGGCCCGCGACCACCACCCTGATGCCGTCCTTCAGCCGTTCGGCACGGGGCCGGTCGAGCCAAGAGCGGAGCTCAGCACCCAAAGCGGCACATTCCCGCCGCAGCGTCGGATTCGCTTCGTCATCCGCCTCGTCATATTCGATCGCGCGCTCGGCCTCGGCCGACAGGCCAAGCAGGCACTGCTGCCACTCCGCAATCTGCTTCCTAAGCCCGCCTTCGGAGAGCGCGATCGCCGCCTTCCGTTGGGATTCGGTTTCCGCCTCGATCAGATCGGCCAAACCTTCTGCCTCGGTGAGGTCGATCCGGCCATTCTCGAATGCACGTCGCGTGAACTCGCCCGGCACGGCGGGCCGCAAACCGTCGATGGCGGCGAGCGCGGCGAGAACGGCGTCGACCACGGCCCTCCCGCCATGGCATTGAAGTTCCACGATATCTTCGCCGGTTGCGCTTGCCGGTGAATCAAAACGAAGGATCACGGCTTCGTCGAGCAAGTCGCCCGATCGCGGATGGTGCAACTGACGAACGGCCGCAGTGCGGGCCTCCGGGAGCGACCCGGCCATCCCCACCGCCGCCGCCTGTGCATTCGGCCCGCTGACGCGAATGACCGAGATCGCCGCCGGCGGACGGCCGCTCGACAAGGCGAAGATCGTATCCTGGCTCACGCCACGCGATTAGCGCGGGCGGGCCAGCGGATCAAAACGCCTGCGCGACAACCGGCCAGCCAAGCA
Organism: Sphingomonas segetis; assembly: GCF_009720245.1. Lineage (GTDB taxonomy): Bacteria > Pseudomonadota > Alphaproteobacteria > Sphingomonadales > Sphingomonadaceae > Sphingomicrobium > Sphingomicrobium segetis. The sequence goes on from NZ_WJSQ01000109.1 coordinate 1,452, forward strand.
CCGGCGCGACATCATGGTAGCCGTCCCAGATCATCTTGAACGCGACCCACAGGATCACGAGCAAGCCGACCCATGCAATCCAGCGGTACCGCTCGATGTAGCGCGCGAGCAGGTTCGCGGCGAGGCCCATCAAGGCCACTGCAATGACCAGCCCCACGATCAGGATGCCGGGATGCTCGCGCGCCGCGCCGGCGACCGCCAGCACGTTGTCGAGGCTCATGCTGACGTCCGCGATGGCGACTCCCCATGCGGCGGCGGCAAAGCCCTTTGCGGGCCGCAGGCCCGAGCGCTCGTCGCCGACGATCTCCTCGGATCCGGGCGAGCAGTCCTGAGGCTCGCGGAGCTCGCGCCACATCTTCCACGCGACCCACAATAGCAACAGGCCGCCCGCGAGGATCAACCCCACGATCTGCAGCAATTGCGTGACAACGAGCGCGAAACCGATGCGCAGCACCAGCGCGGCAATCACGCCGATGAGGATGACCTTGCGGCGCTGTTCGGCCGGAAGGCCGGCCGCGAGCGCGCCGACGACAATTGCATTGTCGCCGGCGAGTACGAGATCGATCAGCAGGACTTGAAAGAAAGTGGCGAGCGCAACCGGTTGATCGAGGTTCGAGAAATCGCGCACGATGGCCGACCAGATTTCGCCCGGCCCGCCGAGGCCCTGAGGCGCGGCGGCGGCCGCGAGCATCAATATCGAGTCGACCACGAATTCTCCCATTTTAGGGGTGAGCCGGAACGGGAATGGAAGCCGGCAGCCCGACCTTGGTTCCATCGGCCCTAGCCGACCCCTAGGACCCTCCTCAAGCCCAGCACATGCTCGCCGCCAACCCAGCCTTCGTAGATCATCCCGACGGCGACCCACAAGATCACTGCCAGGCCGACGTAATTGAGCCACGGATAACGCTCGATGAGCCGGGCTACGTAATTGGCGGCGAACCCCATGAAAAGAACCGAGAAGGTCAGGCCGATCACGAGGAGCGCAGGGTTGTCGCGGGCGATCGACGCCACCAGCAACACGTTGTCGAGGCTCATGCTGAGGTCGGCTACCGTGATCCCGATGGCCGCCTGGAGCAGCGTCTTGCTCGCCGGCGGCCCTTCGATCGCGGCGGTGTCGGGATCGTCGACCACAACCGCCGGCCGGGGGTGGAGTTCGCGCCACATATTGTAGGCGACCCACAGCAACAGCAGCCCACCGGCGAACACCAGCCCGGTGACCCTCAACAACTGCGTGGCAATGACGGCGAAGGCGATGAGGAAGACCAGCGCCATGGCGACGCCGAACATCAGCACCTTCTTGCGGTCGCGCGGCGGTAACCCCGAGGCGAGCGCGCCCATGATAACGACATTGTCGCCGGCCATGGTGAGGTCGCCGATGACGATCTGCCCGAGCTTCGCGAGCCCCGCGGCCGTGAAGATCGCTCCGAAATCGAAGCCCTGAAGCATCGGGCCGAGCGCTTACTGGTTCATCGAGGCGAAGAAGTCCTCGTTCGACTTGGCGTCCTTCATCTTGTCGAGCAGGAACTGCATCGCGTCGATCGTGCCCATCTGCATCAGGATTCGGCGCAACACCCACATTTTGGTGAGGATCGCCTGGTCGACCAGCAGCTCTTCCTTGCGGGTTCCCGATTTGCCGACATCGAGCGCGGGGAAGATCCGCTTGTCGGAAACCTTGCGGTCGAGCACGATCTCGCTGTTACCGGTTCCCTTGAACTCCTCGAAGATGACCTCGTCCATCTTCGACCCGGTATCGATCAGCGCGGTGGCGATGATCGACAGAGAGCCGCCTTCCTCGATGTTGCGGGCGGCGCCGAAGAAGCGCTTCGGACGCTGCAGGGCGTTCGCGTCGACGCCGCCGGTCAGCACTTTGCCCGAGCTCGGAACGACGGTGTTGTAAGCGCGGCCCAGCCTCGTGATCGAGTCCAGGAGGATGACTACGTCCTTTTTGTGCTCGACCAGCCTTTTGGCTTTTTCGATCACCATCTCTGCGACTTGGACGTGGCGCTGGGCGGGCTCGTCGAAGGTCGAGGAGATGACTTCGCCGTTGACCGAGCGCTGCATATCGGTGACTTCCTCGGGACGCTCGTCGATCAACAGGACGATCAGGATCACCTCGGGATTATTGTCGGTGATCGCCCGAGCGATATTCTGCAGAAGCACGGTCTTGCCGGTGCGGGGCGGAGAAACGATCAGGGCACGCTGGCCTTTGCCGATCGGCGCTACGATGTCGATGACCCGGGCCGACTTGTCCTTGATGGTTGGATCGAGCGTGTCGAGCTTGAGCTTCTCGTCGGGATAGAGCGGCGTCAGATTGTCGAAATTGACGCGATGGCGGACTTGCTCGGGGTCGTCGAAATTGATGGTGGTGACCCGCGTCAGCGCGAAATAGCGCTCGCCTTCCTTGGGTCCGCGGATCTCACCTTCGACTGTGTCGCCGGTGCGGAGCCCGAATCGTCGGACGATCGACGGCGCGACGTAGATATCGTCGGGGCCGGCGAGATAGTTCGCTTCCGGAGAGCGGAGGAAGCCGAAGCCGTCGTTGAGCACCTCGATGGTGCCCGAGCCCATGATCTCGACTCCGTTCTCGGCCTGAATCTTGAGGATCGAGAACATGAGATCCTGCTTGCGCATCGTCGAAGCGCCTTCGACACCCATTTCCTCGGCCATTGCGACGAGATCGGCGGGGGTCTTTTTCTTCAAATCTTTCAAGTGCATGATTCGGTCTTTTCTTGGGAAGTTGCGCTCGAGCTCGTCTAGGATTCGATCAAAGCCGGAGGGCGGCAGGACGCCGCGGATGGGAACAGGCGCCGGCAATTTCAGGAAACTGGCCGGGGCCGCTCGCGAGTCGAGGTATGTCTCGCTGCGCTTGCTGTCAATCAGCCGCGTGCGGCCGGAGCGCCGAAACGACTAGAAGGGACGGACGATCACCAGAACGACGATGATCGCGGCGGCGATGCCGGGGATCTCGTTGATCATCCGCACGGCCTTGTTCGACAGCGGCCGTTCGCCACTCGCCAGCTTCTTTCCATAAAGGCCCAGCCAGCCCTGGTAGGCCGTCAGCAACACCACGAAAAGGAGCTTGGCGTGAAACCAGTGCTGGCTCCACGCATCGACGCTGAAGGCCAGCATAAGGCCGAGAATCCAGACGATGATCATTGCCGGAGTGAGGATGATCGAACGCACCCGCGACTCGCGCTCGATCCAGGCCCGATCCTCTGGCGAGCCGACCGGCGTCTCATGATGATAGACGTAAAAGCGCGGCAACAGGAACAACCCCGCCAGCCAGAATATTACGAAGGTGACGTGCGCTGCCTTCACCCACAGATAGGCGGGCCCAAGGAAGCCCGTCAGATCGCTCACCTTGCCCCCTTCACCAGGGCGATCAGTTCGCCCACGTGCTCGATCGGCGTGTCCTGCAGGATGCCGTGCCCGAGATTGAAGATGTGAGGCCGGTCGACGAACGCGTCAAGCACGCGGCCGACCGCTGTTTCGAGCACCTCCCCGCCGGCAACCAGCGCGAGCGGGTCGAGGTTGCCCTGGAGGGGCAGATCCTTGGGCAATTCGCTTGCGGCCCAGCATGGGTCCACGGTCTCGTCGAGGCCCAGGGCGCTGACCGCGGTTTCGCGTGCATAGGCCGAGAGCTTGCCGCCGGCTCCCTTCGGAAATCCGATCACCGGCACGCCGGCATGCCGCTCGCGTAGCGCGGCAACGATCCGCGCCGTCGGTGCGATCACCCATTGCTCGAACTGCGCCGGCGACAGGCTTCCAGCCCAGCTGTCGAAAAGCTGTACGGCCTCGGCGCCGGCATCGATCTGGCACGAGAGATATTCGACGGTGACATGCTCGATTCGGGCAATGATCTCCCCGAAGCGCTCGTTGTCCGCATAAGCAAGACGGCGGGCCTCGCTCTGATCGCGACTGCCCTGTCCTGCAACCATGTAGGTCGCGACCGTCCACGGGCTCCCGGCAAAGCCGATGAGCGTCTTGCCTTCGCCGAGCTGCGCGCGGACCTTCGCGACGGTTTCGTAGATTGGCTCAAGCCGTGTCAGAAAGGGCGTCAGGTCGTCCAGGTTCGCGCTCGTCAGCGGCGGCGTCAGGCGAGGCCCCTCGCCGGCAACGAAAGTCAGGTTCTGCCCGATCGCGAACGGAACGATCAGGATGTCGGAGAATAGAATGGCGGCGTCGATCTCGGGGAAGCGCTCCAGCGGCTGCAGCGTGATCCGCGCAGCTGCGTCGGAATCGTAGACGAGTTCGAGGAAGCTCCCCCTGTCGTGCCGAAGCTGACGATATTCGGGGAGGTAACGCCCGGCCTGGCGCATCATCCACGTCGGAACCGGGTCGCGCCGTTCCCCTTTGAGCACGGCCAGCAGCGGCTTTTCGGCGCGCGCTTTCGAAAGTTCGGTCGGCACCGAAGCCACCCTCTTATCTCCTATAGTATATTTAGAATCTTAGATTGATGTTGTTGTAGAGCGTGGGAGTGCGGGGTTTAGGCGCGGCTCCCCGACTTGCCAACAACCGGGGTCGAAGGTCGTTGCTCGTTGCAGCGCGAGTCGCGCCGATTTGCGCCCATGATTCACAAGCTGGGGATGGAAACGATCCCCGTGGATGAATCTTCGAAGGTGGGCATTCGAGGTGCCGTCAAATCGGCGGTTGAGACACTCCCCAGCGCCGCGCTACCGTTGTTTCGGCCCTTTTCCACAAGGTTGTACTTTGCCCCTGATTCTTGCCTCAGCCAGCGCGATCCGCCGGGCCATGCTCGACCAGGCTGGTGTGGCTCACCGGGTTGTTCCGGCGAACGTCGACGAAGGTGCCTTCAAAAGGCGGCTGCGCGAGCCGCGCATGCTGGCGCTGGAGCTGGCGCGCGCCAAGGCCATCGCCGTCAGCAGGGACAATCCCCGCGACATGGTGATCGGCAGCGATAGTGTCGTCAGCGTCGAGGATCGCCTGTTCGACAAGCCGCGGGATCGATTCGACGCGGCCGGGCACCTGCGGTTCTTCTCCGGCAAGACGATGATTCTGATGAGTGCGGTCGCGGTCGCGCGCGACGGCGAGCTCGAATGGAACCATGTCGAAACTGCGCGGCTGCTGGTGCGGTCATTGTCGGACGGGTTCATTGCCGATTATCTCGACGCCGAATGGCCGGAGGTCGGCGCGACCGTCGGCGTATTCCGGCTGGAGGGGCGAGGCGTGCAGCTTTTCGACCGCATCGAAGGCGACCATTTCACCATCCTCGGAATGCCGCTGATCCCGCTGCTCGGGGCGCTTCGCGGCCGCGGAATGTTGGCGGCATGATCAGAATCGCGCTCACCGGATCGATCGGCATGGGAAAGTCGACTGTCGCCCGGATGTTCGAAGCCGCCGGAGTTCCGGTATTCGATGCCGATGCCGTCGTGCGCCAGTTGCAGGGACCCGGCGGCGCCCTGGTCGAGCGCATCGGCGAATTGTTTCCGGGCTGCGTGCGGTCGGGGACGCTCGACCGCGAATGTCTTGCGGAGATCGTGCTCGGGGACCGGGCCAAGCTCGCCGCGCTCGAAGCAGTGGTGCATCCCGCGGTGCGCGAATGGCGGCAGGCGTTCATCGACCGGCATCGCGACGCGCCGGCGCTGCTGTTCGAAATTCCGCTGCTGTTCGAGACGGGCGGCGAGTACGATTTTGACAAGGTTGTCGTCGTCTCGGCGCCGGGCCAAGTGCAGCGCGCCCGGGTGCTCGAGCGCCGCGGCATGACGCTTGCGAAGCTAGAATCGGTCCTCGCCCGCCAGATGCCCGACGAAGAGAAGCGCCGGCGCGCCGATTTCGTGATCGACACGGACACCGACCTATCCACAACTGAGGCGCAGGTGCGCGACATTCTCGCTTGCCTGGGCGTCGCTGCCGGATAGATTCGTCGCTGTGCGCGAAATCGTCTTCGATACCGAAACAACCGGGCTCAATCCGTCGGGCGGCGACCGCATCGTCGAGATCGGTTGCGTGGAAATCTACAATCGCGTCGAGACCGGCCGCCACTTCCACGCTTATTTCAATCCCGAGCGGGAGATACCGACCGAGGCCGAAGCGGTGCACGGGCTCACCACCATCTTCCTGTCGGACAAGCCGCGCTTCTCGGAAAAGGCCGAGGAGTTGCTCGAGTTCATCGCCGACGCGCCGCTCATCGCGCACAATGCCAGTTTCGATTTCGGCTTCCTCAATTTCGAGCTGGAGCGCTGCGGACTGCCGGCTGTCTGCATCAGCCGGATGGTCGATACGCTTGCGCTTGCCCGGTCGCGGCACCCGGGGGCCAAGCATAGCCTCGACGCCTTGTGCGTGCGCTTCGGGATCGACCGCAGCCAGCGCATAAAGCATGGCGCGCTGCTCGACGCGCAGCTCCTTGCCCAGGTCTATGTCGAACTCACCGGTGGGCGGCAGATCGGGCTTGGACTGGTCGCGGACACCAAGAGCGTCGCGGTCGACCCGGCGGCCGGGCCCGTTACCGCGCGCGAACTGCGCCCGCCGCGGCCGCATGCGCCGGCGGAAGAGGAACTAGAACGCCACCGGGCGTTTATTGCTCAACTCGTCGATCCGCTCTGGGACCGCTTCGCCGCCGTCTGTTGACGGCGGCTTCCGCCGGGTCCTAAGCGGCCCCCCGATCGGAAGGAGCAGGTCACAGTGGACGTTCGGGTCGCAAACCACCAGGTCGATACTGGCGAATCGCTGCGCGAGCACGCTGAGCGGCGCATCGCCGAGATCACGGAAAAATATTTTTCACGTTCGATCGGCGCCAACGTCACTTTCGGCCGCGGACCGAGCAACGACTTTACGTGCGACATCGTCGCGCCAGTGCGGCAAGGCGTGGTGCTCAAGGCGTCGCACAATGCGCGCGAGGCCGAGATGGCGTTCAACGGGGCGGCCGACCGCATCGAGAAGCAACTCCGCCGCTACATGCGCCGCCTGAAGGATCACAAGGCTGACGACGGCGCCCAGGCTTATGTGGAAAATGCCGGCTACACGATTTTCTCCGGTTCCGGGGGCGGGAACGAAGACGAAGCAGGCTCCCCGACGATCGTCGCTGAGACGCGGGTCGACATTCCCGACTCGAGCGTCTCCGACGCAGTGATGTTGATGGACCTCCGGAACACCAATGCGCTGCTGTTCAAAAACAGCGGCACGGGCGAACTCAACATGGTCTATCGCCGCGAGGACGGAAATATCGGCTGGGTCGAGCCGCGAGCCTCCTGACGCCTTCTTTTCATCATCAGGCGGCGGTGGCACAGCTGCCGTCCACGAGTTTTATCCGATGCATCTTTCCGATTTTCTCGACTTCGACGCGATCAAGACTGCGCTTCCCGGCGGCAGCAAGAAGGCGCTGCTGCCGCAGTTGGCGAATCTCGCCGGCCAGCGGCTCGAGCTCGATCCGGGCGCGATCCTTGCGAGCGTTTCGGAGCGCGAGCAGCTCGGATCGACTGGTTTCGGGCAGGGTGTCGCGATCCCGCACGGCAAAGTCGAGGGACTGAAGCAGATCTACGGTTTGTTTGCGCGGCTCGCCGAACCCATCGACTACAAGGCGATCGACGCGAAGCCCGTCGACCTCGTCTTCCTGCTACTTTCGCCGCCCGATGCGGGCGCCGATCACCTGAAAGCGCTCGCCGCGATCAGCCGCGTGACCCGTCACGCAGCGACTCTCGAAAAGATGCGCGGGGCGCGCAGCCGCGACGCGCTTGCGGCGGTGCTGATCGGCGCGGACGAGCGGGACGCCGCCTGAGCGGGCGGCTCCCGGCGAGCCTC
>NZ_WJSQ01000011.1 GCF_009720245.1 Sphingomonas segetis
CGGCTTCGCGGCGGCCCGAACCGGCGCACGCGCCGGGGCGACCTGCGCAAGCGCCGGCGCGGCGGCCATCCCCATCAATGCGGTAAGCAGCAATATCGACTTGCGAGACCTCGGCCCGGCCACCATCAACGCGTTCATTTCAAAAGATAACCCCCGCCTTCCGTCGCCATCCATACACAAGCCCTCAGCGCCCCGCCAGTGACTGGAGGCCACAGTCGCGGACGTTCAGCGTCACTTCGTCGCAAACCAATCCTTAAGCGGGCATTGCTAAGACCTCGTCGGCCCGTGTGGGGAGGCGATTGAACAGTGGCGTCCAGCTTCTTTCTCGATGGCGGAATGATCCCGCGAACCGCGGCGCGCACGATCGACGAGCGCGCCGAGCTGCGCCAGGCGGCATTGTCGGGCACCGCCGTGCTCGAGTTCCGCGGCCGCAAGCACGTCATCCGGCTCGTCAACATCTCGCCGTCGGGCGCGATGGTGATCTTCCCCCACGTACCCAACATCGGCGAGCGGCTGAGCGTTCAGCTTCTTGACCGCGGGCTCGTCTCGGCACAGGTGAGATGGGTGAAGGACGGGCGGATCGGCCTCTCCTTCGCCGCGCCGCTCGCGTAAGCGGCGGATGGAGATGAGCTTCGTGACGATCAAGGCGCGCATCGCCGAGGACCATGACGACCGCCGCGCCGCCTCGCGGCTTCCGGTCGAGCTGGAGGCCAAGATGCGGGAACTCGGCGCCAGCGGCGTCGAGGCCAGGGTGCTGAACATTTCCGAGCACGGCTTCATGGCGGTCTCGGACGGCCGGTTCGAGGTCGGATCGCGTGTGTGGCTGATGCTTCCCGGCCGCGAGCGCGCAAACGCCGTGGTCAAATGGACGGCCGGCGACAAGATCGGCGCCGAGTTCGCCGAGCCCATCGCGATCGAGGGGCTGACCGAATAGCCTTACGCGGCTGATCGGCGGCGAGGCTCCGTTCGTCCCGCGCAGCGCTCTGATCTCGAGATGAGAGGTCCCGGCTCCGTGCAACCGCGCACCGCGCCGCTCGTTGGGCGGGCCGAAAGGAAGTCTGTCATGGCAACTTCTTCCGGCGACGCCTGGAAGCCCTACGAGCGGGGTTATCATGCCGTCTATCGCGAACATGAGGTCAACCACTGCCCGGGCTGCGGACGCACCCACTGGCTGATCGGCCGGATGTCGGCGGAATGCGCCTTTTGCGCGACCGCGCTGCCGCTGGCCGAGGCGAGCATGCGCTCGCACAACGGCCCCGTCGTGATTCAGCACAAGAACCGCGCCGTCCACGACCGCGCCGCCTGAGCCGCGCCTGCGGGACAGCTCCTGTCGAGGGACTGCCCGTTGACTAGGCCTTCTTTCTCACCGGCACCTGGACGTTGCACAGGTCGACGCCGCCCGCCGGACGGATGTAGAAATCGTCGTGGCGGTTGGCCCTGACCTTCAGGTAGCGCGCGAAGCTGGGGCTGGCGGTGTCCAGATATTCGTACGAAGGTCGCTCCGCCGCCGGCATGTCGCTCGCCAGCCGCACGCTCGCGATCGGCACGTACTGCGCCTTGTCCTTGTAGAACCCCAGCGCCTCGGTGCCGCGCGGAAGCGAGCTCAGCCTGTCGATGCCGTCGACGACTCGGCCGACGACTGCGATCACGCGGTCGAGCTGGCGCGGCGCGTGGCCGATCACCGCATAGAGTTCGCCGCCGGTGCCGGTGTCCGGCGACAGGTCGCGCCCGACTCCGACGCTGCCATAGCAATGCGCGAGGTTCGCCCAGTTCGCCTTGGCGCTGTAAGCGATCGGCCATCCGCCGGAGAAGCCGGCGCCCGGCGCGTAAGGGTCGGGCGAGCCGAGCACGGTCGACGAAAGCCCCTTCAGCGGCCGGCTATATTCGGCGGGAGGCTTGGCCGTCACGCCCGCCGGCCACGGCTTGTCGCTCTCGTTCTGTCCCCATTGCGCGACATAATTGTCCTGCACGCGATAGACGGTTGCACCGTCCCAGTAGCGCCCGCGCGCCAGCGCCTTGATGTTGGCGACGTGCACCGGCGCGAAAGCCGGCGCGAGCTGGATCACGACCCGCCCGCCGCTCGCCAGGTCCATCACCAGGACGTTGTCGGCGGGGATGGTCTTCCACGCGCTCGGCGGAGCGGCGTTGACGATGTCGGTCGGCGTGAGCAGCTTCGTCGGCGGAGCGGCGGCGGTGAGAGCGATAAGCGATGCAATGAGTAGTTTCTTCATTTCACCAGTGAACCAGATCCGTCATTCCCGCGAAAGCGGGAACTCGGTTTTTGTTTTTCGCTGGTCCCCGCGTGCGCGGGGATGACGTGAGTGGGAGCGGGGATGACGAAAAGCGGGAGCGGGGCTATCGCCCCACGATGTTCACCGCCACGCTGATGCTGCTCGGCTCCGGCGAGCTCGGGCGCGAGTTCACCATCGCCGCCAAGCGGCTCGGCTGCCGGATCGTCGCCTGCGACCGTTACGCGAACGCGCCCGCGATGCAGATGGCCGACGCCAGCGAGGTGTTCCCGATGCTCGACGGGGCGAAGATCCGCGCGGCGGTCGAGAAGCACAGGCCCGACGTCATCGTCCCAGAGATCGAGGCGATCGACACCGCCGTGCTGGCCGAGCTGGAGAAGGAAGGCTGGCGCGTCGCTCCGTCGGCCAAGGCGGTCCAGCTGACGATGAATCGCGACGGCATCCGCGACTTCGCCGCGCGCGAGCTGGGGCTCGTCACCTCCAAGTATCGGTTCGCAGAGAGCCGCGACGAGGCGCTCGCGGCGGCGCAGGAGGTCGGGCTTCCGCTCGTCGTCAAGCCGGTGATGTCGAGCTCGGGCAAGGGCCAGAGCACGGCCAGGGCGCTGGAGGAGGTCGGCCCGGCGTGGGACTATGCCGTGGAGAAGATGCGCGGCGACCGCCCGCGCGTGATCCTCGAGGAGCTGATCGCGTTCGACAGCGAGATTACGATGCTGACCGTCGCGACCAAGGACGGAATCCTGTTTTGCGCTCCGATCGGCCACCGGCAGGAGCTCGGCGATTATCGCGAGAGCTGGCAGCCGGCCGCGCTGGCCGAAGGCGCGCTTTTCTCGGCACGGCACCAGGCGCGCAAGGTCGTCGAAGCGCTCGGCGGACACGGCATATTCGGGGTCGAATTCTTCATCCGCGGCGAGCAGGCGATTTTTTCGGAGCTGAGTCCGAGGCCGCACGACACCGGAATGGTGACTCTGATCTCACAATTCCCCAACCAGTTCGAGCTGCACCTGCGCGCGGTGCTCGGGCTTCCGATCCCGGCGATCGAGCTCGCCGGCCCGTCCGCCTCGGCGGTGATCCTCGCCGATCGGGAAAGCGATGCTTTCTCGTTCGAGGGAGTATCCGAAGCGCTCGCCCGCGGCGCGCCGGGCAGGCCGGTTGACATCAGGATCTTCGCCAAGCCGAACACGCTCGTGAACCGACGCATGGGAGTCGCCCTGGCGCGCGGCGAGAGCATGGAGGATGCGGTCGACCGCGCACGCGCTGCAGCCGGGCGCGTCCGCATTCGTTATCAGGTGTGAAGGAGAAGCAAATGGCCCGACTGCCGATCGCCAGCCTGCTGGCCTGCGTTGCGCTCGCCGCATGCAACGACCAGACGCAGCAGCCGACCACCAACCAGCCAAAGATCAGGGTCACCAGCCCGGAGCAGAAGCAGCTTCACCAACTCGACGCGTTCAACCTCGCGATCGGCCTCAAGCGCGCGATCTACGACGCCGGCTACACGTGCAAGCGGATCACCGACGCGGGCTTCGTCGGCACGTGGGAGAACCTCGAGCAATGGACGGTGCACTGCGTTTACGACAACGGCAGCTCACGCGACTGGGCGATCTTCGCCGGCCCAGATGGCAGTGCGCAGGTGCGCGACTGCAAGGACGTGGTCGCGACGGGACTTCCGGCCTGCGTGATCAAGCAGCGGCCGAAGGGGAGTTTCACGTTCGACAAGGATGACGCCGGCTCAAAGTCCGGCAACTCGGAGTAAACTCGCTTGAAGTCGGACGGGCTCAGCGAGGATTACACTGGCGAGTTTCCTTATACTCGCCCGCGGCCGACTTTTCCTTGATGGTGACGCAATTGCCCTGCTTGATCTCTTCGCGCCAGCTGCCGTCCGGGTTGGTCACGCGATCGCCCTTCGGCACGCGCTTGCCGTCCTTGATCTCGTAGCTCCAGCCCTTCGGCGTCTTGGCGTCCTGAGCTGGCGGGGCAGCCGCGTAGGCCGCCGTCGCGCCGAACGCGAATGCGCCCACCAGCAGCGCTCTCATGGCGGTCTTCTTCATCATACGCCTCCTCATGATCCGCTTTTACCCCAGTCGAAGTGAACCCGCGCTGACGCGGTTCGCCGATGCGGCACGGCGCTTCGCCGCGCGCCTGGAGAATGTGGGGAACGAAAGCCCGGGCTGCAACGCAGCCCGCGACGGCAGCGGCCTTAGCCCTGCCTCGCCTTGAACCGGCGGTTCGTCTTGTTGATGACGTAGGTGCGCCCACGGCGGCGGATGACTCGGCAGTCCCGGTGGCGCGACTTCAGCGACTTGAGTGAATTGCGAATCTTCATGGCCGGGCGCCTGCCTCGTTCTTTCAATCTCGTGTTGTCGGATGGGTCCGTGGAACCGGCGGCTCACCTAGAGAGCGGGCCCGCGCAAGTCAAGCGCGTGGCGGGCACTTAGCCGCCGGTTCGCCGTTGTCGCGCAGTGGCACTCGACGTCCTGCTCTTCGTCATTGGCTTTGCTCTTGCGGCCATGACTCTTCGCGACGTGTTCGAAACCGTCATCGTCCCGGGTGGAAGCAGGGCCTCGCTGCGGGTCACTAAACGGCTGCTGTGGATGTTGTTGCCGCTGTGGAAGGCGGTGCGCGGCGAGCGCCACGGCCTTTCATCTGCTTTCGCTCCACTCGTGCTGGTGCTCTCCTTCATCATCTGGATCGCGCTGCTCGCGCTCGGATTCGGGCTGATGGCTTATTCCATGCGGTTACACTTTCGGCCGCCCTTGGCGAGCGTCCCGGATGCAATCTACATGGTTGGAAGCTCGCTCGTTACGATCGGTGTCAGCGAGGAGGACGCGCTCGGCGCCGGCCGCTGGGTCGTCCTTGGCGCAGGCTTTTGCGGCCTTGCCGTGATGACCATGGCCGTCACCTACCTGCTCCAGGTCCAGAGCAGCGTTTCCAAGCGCGACATCGGCATCATCAAGCTGAACACCGCGGCGGGCGAGCCGCCATCGGCCGTGACGCTGCTCGTCCGCTTCGCGGCGATCGGCAGCCGCGACGAGCTGGTCGAGGTGCTGCGCGAAGGGCGCAATTGGTGCGCGACCGTGCGCCAGAGCCATTCCAACCACCCTTCGCTGATCTACTTCCAGTCAATTGGTACCGGCCCCGGATGGCCAGCAGCGCTTGGCGCGCTGCTCGACGCCGCCTTGCTCAGCGAGCAATGCCTCGACGAGCCGCCGTTGCGCGGCGCGGCCCTTCTCCTGCGCGAAGAAGGCGCGCGCATGGCCCGCGAGCTTGCCGCGGTTATCGGCCTGCGTCCCGGCAGCACGGGCGGCGACGAAGCACTACTCGAGCAATCGGCTGAGCAGCTTCGCAGCGCCGGATACCCGATTCGCGCGGACACCGATTTCGCGGCGATCGCATCGCAGCGCGGGGAATACAAAAGATGGGTCGATGCGCTTGCCGACCATCTCGGCAAACCGGCCCCGGTGCTCGTGCGCCAGCAATGAATCGGCCCGTCGCGATTCCAGGAACCGGATGCCCCGCAAAACGCTTTTGCAGGAGAACGCTGGGGGAGCCGTAAGCTGGAAACCGTCACGACGCTCGTCATCCGTCCCGCCTTCCTGGCCAGCTCCGGCGAGCTTGGAGGGCTGATCGCGGATCTGGACTGGTCGGCGACCTCGCTGGGCCCGATCGAGCGCTGGCCGCAGGTCGTCAAGACGACGGTCGCGCTGATGCTCCAGTCGCCGGTCCCGATCGTCACCTTGTGGGGCGAGGACGGCGTCATGATCTACAATGACGCTTATTCCGTCTTCGCCGGCGGGCGGCACCCGTGCCTGCTCGGCTCGAAGGTCCGCGAAGGCTGGCCCGAGGTCGCCGATTTTAACGACAATGTGATGCAGGCCGTCTTCGGCCGCGGCGAGACCCTGAGCTACCGCGACCAGGAGCTGACCCTGTTCCGGCACGACCGGGCCGAACAGGTGTGGATGAACCTCGATTATTCGCCGGTCCTGAACGACAATGGAACCCGCGCCGGAGTCATCGCGGTCGTCGTGGAAACGAGCGGGAAAGTCCGCGCCGAGCAGCGGCTCAGCGGCGAGCGCGAGCGCCTTCGGCAGATGTTCGACGCCGCGCCCGGATTCACGGCGCTTGTCGAAGGGCCGGAGCACCGGTTCGCCATGACGAACCGCGCCTACCGCGAGCTCGTCGGCCGCGAGGTCATGGGAAAGCCCGTTGCCGAAGCTTTGCCGGAGGTCGCCGAACAGGGGTTCGTCTCGCTCCTCGACAATGTCGCCGCATCCGGCGAGCCTTATGTTGGACGTGCGATGCCCGTTCGGCTGCTGCGCGACGGGCAGGTCGTCGAGCGGTTCGTCGACTTCGTGTTCCAGCCAATGTCGATCGACGGCGACACGTCGGGCGTCTTCGTCCAGGGCCATGACGTCACCGAGCACAAGCGCAGTGAGGCGCTGCGCATCGCGCACAACGAGGTGCTTCAGCAGGCGCTGCTCGACCAGCCGCTCGCCACAGCACTCGAAGGACTGATCCGTACCGTCGAGAAGCATTCGGGCTCGGGCGTAATCGGGTCGATCCTGACGCTCGACGAATCGGGCGATCACCTGAAGCACGGCGCCGCGCCCAACCTGCCGGACGCCTACAATCGGGCGATCGACGGCACACGGATCGGCCCCAAGGCCGGCTCGTGCGGCACCGCCGCATTCACCGGCAAGCCGGTGTTCGTCTCCGATATCTCCGCCGACCCGCTGTGGGATGAGTTCCGCAAGCTCGCCCTCGCCTACGACCTTCGCGCATGCTGGTCGACGCCGATCCGGTCGGGCAGCGGCGAAGTGCTCGGCACGTTCGCGATGTACCACCGGCAGCCGCGTGAGCCTGGCGCCGAGGATCTCGAAATCGTCGAGCTGGTCACGCGCACCGCGGCGCTCGTCATCGAGCACAAGCGGGCCGAGGCAGCGCTGCGGGAAAGCGAGGAACGGTTCCGCCTCGTCGCCGAACGCGCCCCTGTGATGCTGTGGATGAGCACGCCCGAGGGCAAGTGCGCCTATCTCAACAAGGCGCAGCGTGAGTTTTGGGGAGTTTCAAAGGACGAACTCGACGGGTTCGACTGGAGCTCGACTGTGCACGAGGAGGATCGCGACGCGCTATTCGGCCCCTATGCGGATGCAATGAAGTCGCACGCGTCCTTTTCGGTCGAAGCGCGATACCGGCGCGCCGACGGCGAATGGCGCTGGTTCCGAACCGATGCGCAGCCCCGGCTGGGACCGTCGGGCGAGTTCCTCGGGATGATCGGGGTCAACGTCGACGAGACCGAAATCCGCCAGACCCGGGAGCGGCTCGAGCAGCTCAACGAGAACCTCGAAGCGCGAGTGGTCGAGGAAATTGCCGAGCGTCGGGCCGCCGAAGTCGCGCTGCAGCAGGCGCAGAAGCTCGAAGCGGTAGGTAAGCTGACCGGCGGCATCGCCCACGACTTCAATAACTTGCTGCAGATCATCTCGGGCAATCTCCAGCTCCTCGCGTCGGACGTGCCCGGCAACGCGCGCGCCGAAGCGCGCCTGGCCAACGCCATGGCCGGCGTCAACCGCGGCGCCAAGCTCGCCAGTCAGCTCCTCGCGTTCGGACGGCGCCAACCGCTCGAGCCCAAGGTCGTCAATGTCGGCCGGCTGGTCGCGGGCATGGAGGACCTCCTGCGGCGGAGCATCGGCGAGGCGGTCGAAATCGAAACCGTGATTTCAGCAGGGCTGTGGAACGCCTTCGTCGATCCGACCCAGATCGAGAGTGCGCTCCTCAACCTCGCGATCAACGCGCGCGACGCGATGGACGGCGTCGGCAAGCTCACCATCGAAGCCGGCAATGCTCTGCTCGACCCCGAATACGCTGCCGAGAATTCGGACGTAAAGCCTGGCCAATATGTGATGCTCGCCGTCACCGACACGGGCGCCGGCATCCCGCCCGAGCTGGTCGAGCAGGTCTTCGAGCCCTTCTTCACCACCAAGGCCGAGGGCAAGGGGTCCGGCCTCGGGCTGTCGATGGTGTACGGCTTCGTCAAGCAATCCGGCGGACACGTGAAAATCTACAGCGAGGTCGGGCACGGCACCTCGATCAAGATGTATCTGCCGCGCATTTATGAAGACGAAGACCAGCCTTCCGCGACCGAGCTCGTCGAAACCGGCGGCGGTTCGGAGACGATCCTGGTCGTCGAGGACGACGAGGAGGTGCGCGCGACCGTCACCGACATGCTCGCCGAGCTCGGCTACAACGTCCTCACCGCCAAGGACGCGGGCAGCGCGCTACCGATTATCGAGAGCGGGGTGAAGATCGACCTGCTGTTCACCGATGTCGTGATGCCGGGGCCGCTGCGCAGCCCGGAACTGGCGCGCAAGGCCAAGGAGCGAATGCCGTCGCTCGCGATCCTGTTCACCTCCGGCTACACGGAAAATGCGATCGTCCACGGCGGTCGGCTCGACGCGGGCGTCAACCTGCTGACCAAGCCCTACTCGCGCCAGCTGCTGGCAAGCCGCGTCAGGCGCGCGCTCGACGAACGGCTCGCGCCGGTCGACTAGCTCGCGGCAGGAGCCATCCGCTCAAGGAGCTTGCGTTCCCAACGCAGAGCATCGCCGACGATAATGTCGATGTCCGCGAACTTCGGGCGCCAACCGAGCGTCGAGGTCAGCCGCGCATTTCCCGCGACAAGCTCCGGCGGATCGCCGGCGCGGCGGCCTTCCATGATCCGCTCGAGCGGGGAACCGTTGGCCTTGTCGACGGCGTCGAGCACTTCGAGCACCGACAGTCCCTTGCCGTAGCCGCAGTTCATGACGAGGTTCTCGGCCGGATGCTCGACCAGCCATCCGAGCGCCGCGACATGCGCCTCGGCAAGGTCGCTGACGTGGATATAGTCGCGAATGCAGGTGCCATCCCGCGTCGGGTAATCGGTCCCGTAAACGGCGATATGGCCGCGCTTGCCGACTGCCGCCTCGCAGGCGATTTTGATGAGGTGGGTCGCGCCCTTGCCGCGCTGTCCGGCGCGGCCTTCGGGATCGGCGCCGGCGACGTTGAAGTAGCGAAGCGCTCCATAGTTGAACGGGTGCGCCGCAGCCGCGTCCTCGAGCATGCGCTCGGTCATCAGCTTGGACGCGCCATAGGGGTTGATCGGGATCTTGGGGTCGTCCTCGTCGATTGGCACCCGCTCCGGCGCGCCGTAGGTCGCCGCGGTCGATGAGAACAGGATGTGCTTGACGCCCGCCGCCACAGCCGCACTGATCAGCGCGTGCGAAGCGAGCGTGTTGTTCGCATAATATTTGAGCGGGTGCTCGACCGATTCGGGCACGACGATCGAACCCGCAAAATGCATGATCGCCTGCGTCCGCTGCTCGCCCAAGATGCGCTCGACCAGCGCCCGATCGGCGATATTGCCCTCATAGAAGGGAACGTCGGGCGGCACCGCTTCGCGGCTACCGTTGGACAGATCGTCGATCACTGCGACCGGCCAGCCGGCATCTTCGAGGGCGAGCACGGCGTGGCTGCCGATGTAACCGGCGCCGCCGGTGACGAGCACTGGGACCTTGTTCATGCGACCCGCGCTAGCCGAGGAACGGGCCGGCTGCCAAGGTTGCGGGTCGGGCGATTTCGTCTATCAGGCCCGCCGGACTCTCCGCAGCAGCGAGTGGAATCGCATGGCACTTACAATTTCGAGCACTTTCGACGCCGGAAACATCCGCGTGGTCAGCCAGGACGAGGCTCAGGTCGACCTCGAGATCGTCAAGGATCACATGAGCGATTTCTACCAATGGTTCTATTTCCGGCTCGCCGGCGCCGCGGGACGCGAGGTGACGCTGAGGATCACCAATTGCGGCGGCTCGGCCTATCCGCATGGCTGGCCGGACTACAAAAGCGTGATGAGCCTGGACCGCGAGCAATGGGTCCGGATCCACGACACGAGCTACGCCGACGGCGTGCTAACGATGAAGCTGACCCCGCCGCAGGACATCGTCTGGATTGCCTACTTCGCGCCTTATTCGATGGAGCGGCACCACGATCTGGTTACTCAGACGGCGACACTCGAGGGCGTTCACTGCCGCTCGCTCGGCAAGAGCATCGACGGGCAGGACATCGACTGCCTGACGATCGGTGATGGACCGCTCAGCGTCTGGCTCTACGCCCGCCAGCACCCCGGCGAGAGCATGGCCGAATGGTGGATGGAAGGCGTGCTCGAAAAGCTCACCGACGAGGACGATCCCGTTGCGCGCGTGCTTCGCAGGGAATGCACGTTCCGCGTGGTGCCGAACATGAACCCGGACGGCTCGCGGCGCGGGCATCTCAGGACCAATGCCGTGGGCGCGAATCTCAACCGCGAATGGCACGCGCCGACGGCCGAGCGCAGCCCCGAGGTGCTGTGCGTGCGCAATGCGATGGACGAAACCGGCGTCGACTTCGCAATGGACGTCCACGGCGATGAGGCGATCCCCGCCAACTTCCTCGCCGGCTTCGAAGGAATCCCGTCGCACAGCAGCCGTCAGCAGAAGCTGTTCGACCTGTTCGGTGAGACGCTCGAGCGAATCTCGCCAGATTTCCAGCGCGAGCACGGCTATGAAATTCCGCCGCCGGGGGAAGCCAACATGAGCATGTCGACGACGCAACTCGCCGAGCGCTACGGCTGCGTGTCGATGACTCTCGAAATGCCGTTTAAGGACAATTTCAAGCTTCGCGACGAAGTCTATGGCTGGTCGCCGCAGCGCTCGAAGCACCTCGCCTACGCCTGCATGGACGCGCTCCACGCAGTCCTTCCGCAGCTGAAGAAGGCGACGGCCGAGCGCGACTCCGCGAGGAAGGAAGAGGTTACCGCCTGATGCCGACGCTCGTGCTGCTGCGGCACGGGCAGTCGCAGTGGAATCTCGAAAACCGATTCACCGGCTGGTGGGACGTCGATCTTTCGCCGACCGGAGTGGATGAGGCGCGCGCGGCGGGGCGGCTGCTGCGCGACGAAGGATTCGATTTCGATATCTGCTTCACGAGCGTGCTGACTCGCGCGATCCGGACTCTGCACCTCGTCCTCCACGAAATGGACCGGCTGTGGCTGCCGGCGACAAAAGACTGGCGCCTCAACGAGCGCCATTACGGGGGGCTGACCGGGCTCAACAAGCAGGAGATGATCGACAAGGTTGGCGCCGAGCAGGTCCAGATCTGGCGCCGCTCCTACGACGTGCCGCCGCCGCCCCTGCCCGACGACAGCCCTTATGCGGTGCGCTCCGACCGCCGCTACGCCGGCGTCGAGGTGCCGCGCAGCGAAAGCCTGAAGGACACGATCGCCCGCGCCGTCCCTTACTATGAGGCGCAGATCGCGCCGGTGCTGAAGATCGGCAAGCGCGTGATCGTCTCCGCCCACGGCAATTCGCTGCGCGGGATCATCAAATATCTCTCGAAGATCGGCGACGAGGACATCGTTGACCTCGAGATCCCGACCGGCAAGCCCATCGTCTACGAGCTCGCGGACGACCTTTCCGTTCAGCGGCGATATTATTTGGAGGAAGAGTAGGAACCTGGTTGCAGGCTCCGGAGGAGCCGCGGCAATCCAGGCGATACTGGATTGCTTCGCTACCCTCGCAATGACGCGGTGGTCACGCCGCTTTCCGCCGATACATTTCGTGGTCAGCCCGCGCCATCGCCGATTCGGGTGAGTCGTCGGCCTCGATCAGCGCCGCGCCGATCGCCACGCTCAGCGGCAGCACCTGGCCATCATGCGTGAAGTCTGAATCGGCAATCACGTCGACCAGCCGCGCCGCAGTTTCGCGCGCCGATTCCTCGTCGGAATGGCCGAGCAGGATCGCGAACTCATCACCGCCGATTCGCGCGACCACGTCGCTTTTGCGCACCCCGCCGACCAGCAGCCGGGCGACCTGGATCAGCGCCGCGTCGCCCGCCTGGTGGCCGAACGAATCGTTGATGAGCTTGAGTCCGTCCAAATCGACGAACAGCAGCGCCGCCTTCTCCTGATATCGACTGACTCGGTCGATCAGCCGCTCGAGCGCGCGGACGAAGCCGCGGCGATTCGGAAGGTCGACGAGACTGTCCTCGTGCGCGAGCAGGTCGAGCTGCTCGACTCGCTCCTGCAGCTGCGCGACTCTCGCGCGCAACGCGCTGATTTCACTCACTAGCTGTCCGACGTCAGAGACGTCCATTACCTGCTCAGACATTGCCCCCGAGCCCCGCTCTTGTCTGCGGCCCCTGACATAGCGCGATTCCAAGGCCTTGAAAATGCAGCAACTCGGACCTCCGGTCCGCAAACGCGAATCCGCCGCGGAAAGCCACCATTTGCCTAGCCCGAATCGGCACCCTAAACGAGCCCGCTCATTCCACTGCTTCAAGGCGGGACAATGGCCGAGCCGCTGGTCGGCATCATCATGGGCAGCAGCTCCGACTGGGAAACGATGCGCCACGCCGCCGAGACGCTCGACCAGCTCGGCGTTCCGAACGAGACGAAGATCGTCTCGGCTCACCGCACGCCTAAGCGGCTGTACGATTATGCGCATTCGGCAAAAGGGCGGGGGCTGAAGGTGGTGATCGCGGGGGCGGGCGGCGCGGCGCACCTGCCCGGAATGACCGCTTCGATGACAGCGCTGCCGGTGCTCGGCGTACCGGTCGAAAGCCAGGCGCTGAAGGGCATGGATAGCCTGCTCTCGATCGTCCAGATGCCGGCGGGCGTGCCGGTGGGAACTCTCGCCATCGGCAAGGCCGGCGCGATCAACGCGGCGCTCCTCGCGGCGGCGATGCTGGCGACGACGGATGAAGCGCTCGCGCGGCGTCTGCAAGCTTGGCGCGAGAAGCAGACGGGATCGGTCGCCGAAGCGCCCGAATGACGATTCCGCCGGGAAGCACGATCGGGATCATCGGCGGCGGGCAGCTCGGCCGGATGCTGAGCATTGCCGCCGCGCAACTCGGATACAGGTCCCACATCTTCGACCCGCACGAGAGCCCCTGCGCAGCCGATGTGGCCGCCACCTTCAGCCGCGCCGCCTACGACGATCTGAACGCCCTGCGGGAGTTCGCCGCGGCGGTCGATGTCGCGACCTACGAGTTCGAGAGCCTGCCGGTCGCGCCGCTCGAATTCCTCGGCGAGAAGCTCCGTCCCTCGACGCGTTCACTCGCGATCGCCCAGGATCGTGCGAAGGAGAAGAGCTTCATCGAGGGCTGCGGCGCCAGGGTGGCGCAGTGGCGCGCGGTCGCGAGCCTCGATGAAGTTCGCGCCGCAGTCGCCGACATCGGCGCCCCCGTCGTACTCAAGACGCGGCGCTATGGCTACGACGGCAAGGGGCAGGCATGGATCCGCTCGCCCGACGACGCGGAGATGGCATGGCGCGCGATCGGCGAGGAGCCGGCGGTCGCCGAATCCGCCGTCGACTATATCGCGGAGTTCTCCGTGATCGTCGCGCGCTGGGCGAACGGGCGGCACAGCTTCTGGGATTCCGCCGAGAACGAGCATGGCGAGGGCATCCTCCGCCGCTCGACCGTGCCGTGCCGCGACTCGGTTGCGCTGCAGGTCGCCGAGGCGCGCCAGGCTGCGCTCGGCATCGCCGAGGCTCTCGGACATATCGGCGTGCTCACCGTCGAGTTCTTCGCCGGGCCGGACGGGCCTGTCGTCAACGAAATCGCGCCGCGCGTGCACAACAGCGGCCACTGGACGATCGAAGGCGCGGTCACCTCGCAGTTCGAGCAGCATATCCGCGCGATCTGCGACCTTCCGCCGGGGGCGACCGGGCTCGCCGGCCGCGGCGCTGTGATGGACAATCTCATCGGGGACGAAGTGAACCGCTGGCCCGAGCTCGTGGCGGAAAGCGGTCTGCACGTGCACATCTACGGCAAGGGCGAGGCCCGCCCCGGGCGCAAGATGGGGCATGTGACGCGGGTCGAGACGTAGCGTCATCCCGGCCTCGAGCCGGGACCCGCCTTCTTCGAAAGAACAGCCGGGTCCCGGATCACGAGCTCCCGGCGAATCCCTGTCCGGGATAGCGGATTACGGCGCCTCGACCACCTCCACAGGCATACCGAGCTTTTCGAGCTCCGGCTTTACCTTCGCCGCGTCGCCAACGACGATCCAGGTGAAGCCCTTCGGGTCGAGCGCCGCACGCGCCGCCTTGTCGAGCGACGCGGTGGTCTGTGCGCGATATTCGGGCGCAAGCGTCTCGTAATAATTGTCCGGACGGTCGAGCATGTCGATGTTCATCATCGCGCCGAGCACCGAGCCCGACGTTTCGAACTCGCCAGGAAGCCGGTTGATGTTGTTGGCGATCGTCCGCTCGAGTTCCTCCTGGGTCACGCCCTTGGTCGTCAGGAAGTCGGTCACCTGCTTGTTGAGCTCGGCGAGCGATTCGGCGGTCTTGTCCGCCTGCACCGGCGCCGAGACGATGTACGGCACCGCGTGCAGCATCACATTCTCGTTCCCGCTGACTCCGTAGGACCAGCCCTTGTCCTCGCGCAGGTCCATGTTGAGACGCGACAGGAAGGTGCCGCCGAGCACGTCGTTCGCCGTGTCGAACGGGATAATGTCGTCGCGCGGGTCGATCGGTAGCAGCTGCGCGCCGAGGATGCTCGACTGCGGAGCACCTGGGCGGTTGACGAGCAGGATCTTCGGCGAGGATGGCCGCGGCGGCGGGGCCGCGAACGTCTTCACGCCCTTGGCGACCGTCGGCGGAGCCCAGTGGCCGAACTCGGACTCGAGCAACGGCTGGATTTCCGACAGCGGCCGGTCCGAGACGATGTAGATTTTGAGATTGTCGGGCCGCAGCCAGTGCTGTTTGAACGCGACCAAATCGTCGCGGGTGAACTTGGCGATCGCCGCAGGGTCGCCGCCCGGCGGGCCGCCGTACGGGTGATTGGCGCCATAAAGGACGATTGGGAGAAGCCGCCGCCCGACGCGCGTCGGGTCCTTCTGGAGTTGGGCGATTCCGGTCAGGGTCTGAGCGCGCAGCCGGTCGATGTCCTTCACCCGGAAGGCAGGGTCACGCACGACCTCGGAGACGAGATCGAGCGAGGGTGCAAGGTTCGGCGAAAGCGCGTTCAGCATCACGTAGGAGCGGTCGGCGCCGTTGTTCGAATCGATACTCGCGCCGAGCCGCTCCTGCGCCTCGGCGAACTGCTGCGAGGTCACCCCATCAGGACCCTCGTCTATCATGCGGGTCGTGAACACGGCGAGACCGCGCGACGACGGCGAATCCGCCGCATCGCCGGCATCGAATGCCATCGCCATTTGCGTGACCGGCACCGAGTGGCGCTGCACGAAGTCGACCGGGATCCCGTTCGAAAGCTTCGTGTGGACGATCTTCGGGAACTCAAGCGCGGCGAGCTCGCCCACCGGCGGAAGCGGGCGGTCGCCCTTGACCGCGCCTTCGGTCTTGTCGGCGCCGACCTTCGGCGGCTCGACCGCCTTGGCTTCCTGGTAAGCGGGACGATCGCCCGGCGACAGAGTGATGGTCAGGGCCGGACGAGTCAGCCATTTTTGCATTGCGGCCTGGACGATCGCCGGCGTGATCGACGCGTAGGAGGCGAGCGTCTTCTTGTAGAAGTCGCTGTCGTGGGCGAGCGTCTGGCCCTCCGCGAGGGTGACGGCCTTGCCGCCGAAGCCGCCCACTTCCTCGAGGCCGCGGATGCGCCCCGAAACCTCGCTCATCACCGCGCGCTGCACCTCGTCGGCGGTGGGGCCCTTGGCGATATATTCCGCCATGATTTCGTCGAGCCGCTTCGACACTGTCGCGGGATCGACGCCGGGCTTCACGTTGGCGTTGACGACGAAGATGCCGACGCGCTGCATCGGGTACATGTACGAGGAGACCGAAACCGCGGTCTGCTCCTCGCGGACGAGGAGCTTGTCGAGGCGCGAGCTGGCGAGGCCGCCGAGCACCGACGCGCCGATGTCGAGCGCCGCGAGCTGCTTGTCGAGCAGTCCGGGAACCGCCCAGTAACGCTGGATCTGGACGGTCGCGACATGGTCTTTCATGTCGACCGACTTGGGCGCGGCGAGCGTCGGCACCGCGGCCTGCGCCGGGTGATTGACCGGCCCTGCCGGGATGGGCCCGAAATATTTCTCGGCGAGCTGCTTCACCTCGGCGGGCTTCACGTCGCCGGCGACGACCAGCACCGCATTGTTCGGGCCATATTTGTCGACGAACCACTGCTTCACATCGGCGAGGCTGGCCGCGTCGAGGTCGGCCATCGAGCCGATCACCGTGTGGTGATAGGGATGCCCCTCGGGGAACAGGTTGCCGAACATCTCGTACTGGACGAGCCCGCCCGGCCGGCTGTCGCCCTGCCTCTTTTCGTTCTGGACCACGCCGCGCTGGTTATCGAGCACGCCCTGCGTGACCGCGCCGAGCAGGTGCCCCATGCGGTCGCTTTCCATGAACATCGCGCGCTCGAGCGCGCCGGCGGGCACAGTCTCGAAGTAGTTGGTGCGGTCGGTGTTGGTGGTGCCGTTGTAATCGGTCGCGCCGATCTGCTGGAGATAGTTGAAGAAGTCGCCCGGCAGGTCCTCGCTGCCGTTGAACATCAGATGCTCGAACAGATGCGCGAAGCCGGTCTTGCCCTTGGGCTCGTCCTTCGACCCGACATTGTACCAGACGCTGACCGCCGCGACCGGCGCCTTATGGTCTTCGTGGACGATGACGGTCAGCCCGTTCTTGAGCTTGAAACTGGTGTGCGGGATCGAGACCTCGCTGACGAGGCTCGGAATCGGAACCGACTTGCCGACGGCGGCGGTCGCAGCGGGAGCGGCGGACGCGGCCGGCAGCGGGGGGGTGAGGACCGTGGCGGCGGCGAGCAAAGCGAACTTGCTGAAATGACGCATCAGCTTGAATCTCCGGCAAAGGATGGAGCAGAAGGCGACCTTAACCTTCGTTGCATCGCGCGCAACTGCCGTTCGACTCATCTGCCTTCCCTGCAATAGCAGGGAGGCATCATTCGAACTCGACGATGACCTGGTCGACGGCGAGGCTGTCGCCCGCTTTCGCCGGAGTCGCCTTGACCGTCGCGGCGCGGGCTGCGCGGAGGATGTTTTCCATCTTCATCGCTTCCATGACCGCGACGGGCTGGCCTGGCTCGACCTTGTCGCCGACGGCGACGTCGAGCCGGGTCAGAAGCCCCGGCATGGGCGCCAGCAGCAGGCGCGACAGATCGGGCGCGGGCTTGTCGACCATGTATTTCGCGAGGTCCGCAACGTGCGGGCTGAGCACCTGCACCCGGTGCGTCGCGCCGTGGGTCTGAAGCTCCCAGTCGCGGCCGGCGCGGCGGACCTGGACGATGCGTTTGCGCCCGTCGATCAGCACGGTGAGCAGCCGCTGGCCCGGCGCCCAGCGTCCGACGATATCGATCAGCTCGCCGCCGTCGAGCAGCGCTAGCGTACCGCCCTTGTAGGGTTTGATCCGCACCTTGTGCTCGGCGCCGCCAAAGCAGACGACGCGCTCGCATAAGGGATGGACCGCCTCGCCGAGCTGGTCGCTGATCTCGGCCGCGCGCTCGTCCGTGATGACCGCGACCATCCCCGCGATCGCCGCCAGGTCGGCGATGAGCTGCGCGTCCGTCGGCGCGCCCTCGAACCCTTCGGGATATTCCTCGGCGATGAAGCCGGTGGTGATCTCGCCCGAGCGGTAGCGCGTGTGCTGCATCAGCGCGGAGAGGAAATCGACATTGTCCGAAATGCCGTCGATCACGAACTGGTCGAGCGCGTCCACCTGTGCGTCGATCGCCGCCTCGCGGGTCGGCGCCCAGGTGATCAGCTTGGCGATCATCGGGTCGTAGAACATGCTGACCTCGCCGCCGTCCGCGACTCCGTCGTCGACGCGGACCACCACACTTTCGTCATTCCCGCGAACGCGGGAACCCAGCTTTTCGTTCTTGCTTGCTGGGTCCCCGCTTTCGCTGGGATGATGAGTGTTGGCTTCGATCGGCGGGCGGTACCGAACCAGCCTCCCGGTGCTCGGGAGGAAGCCACGATACGGGTCCTCGGCATAAACTCGCGTTTCGACCGCCCAGCCGTCGAGCCTCACCTCATCCTGCCCGAACGCCAGCTTCTCGCCCGCCGCCACGCGGATCATCTGCTCGACGAGGTCGAGCCCGGTGATCTCCTCGGTCACCGGATGCTCGACCTGCAGCCGGGTGTTCATCTCGAGGAAGTAGAAGCTCTTTCCCGACGGGTCGGCACCGTTGACGATCAGCTCGACGGTGCCAGCGGAGTAGTAACCCACCGCCCGCGCCAGTGCGACCGCCTGCTCGCCCATCGCCTTGCGCATTTCGGGTGAGACGAACGGCGACGGCGCTTCCTCGACGACCTTCTGGTTGCGGCGCTGGATCGAGCATTCGCGCTCATTGAGATAGAGGATGTTGCCGTGCTGGTCGCCGAGCACCTGGATCTCAATGTGGCGGGGCGCCTCGATGAATTTCTCGATGAACACGCGGTCGTCGCCGAAGCTGCTCAAGCCCTCGCGCTTCACGCTGTCGAAGCCCTCGCGCACGTCCTTTTCCGACCAGGCGAGCCGCATGCCCTTGCCGCCGCCGCCGGCCGAGGCCTTCATCATCACCGGAAAGCCGATGTCCTTGGCGATCTTCACCGCCTCGTCGGTGGTCGCGATGTCGTCGAGATAGCCCGGCACGATGTTCACGCCCGCGTCGCGCGCGAGCTTCTTGGATTCGATCTTGTCGCCCATCGCCGCGATCGCGTTCGGCGGCGGGCCGATGAACGTGATTCCCGCCTTGGCGAGCGCTTTCGCAAAACTCTTGCGTTCGGAGAGGAAGCCGTAGCCCGGATGCACGGCCTCCGCGCCGGTCGCCTTGCATGCGTCGATGATCAGCTCGGCCTTGAGGTAGGATTCACTCGCGGGCGGAGGCCCAAGCCGCACCGCCTCGTCCGCCATCTTCACATGCGGCGCGCGGGCGTCGGCGTCGGAATAGACCGCGACCGTCTTGATCCCCATCCGCCGCGCGGTGCGGATCACCCGGCAAGCAATCTCCCCGCGATTGGCGATCAGGATCTTCTTGAACACTACTGGCGACCTATCTTTGAGAGTTCGGCGGACCTCGCCTTGGTCATCTGCACTTTGATGGCGTTGCGAACCTCCGTCTCGCCGGACGTTCCTTCCATCTCAACTGCATCAAGATCACTTTTTGCGTCGCGCCACTGCTTCCATGCCGCCTGTTCTCGTTGGAGCCGAGGGATCGCCTTATTCCAGTAGAAGCACTGGACAGTATTCGCTGTGCAGTTTCGCAATCGGCTAATTGCAAGCTGAAACTGCTTGTCCATTTCAGTCTCGGCTTGCTGGACTTCCGCAGCAGACTTTGCATCAATCTGAACATTGGATTCCGGCGCCACGGCAGCAGCCGCAATGAAAATTAGAGCGATCACTCCGCCGCCTCATCGAGCGGCGGGCGGTTGTGGCCGAGCAGGCGCAGCACCTCGTCGGCGGCGTCGGCGAGGTTGGTGCCGGGGCCGAAGATCGCCTGCACTCCCGCGGCGCGGAGCGCGGCATAATCCTGCGGCGGGATGACCCCGCCGGCGACCACCTTGATGTCGGCGCGGCCCATGTCCTTCAGCGCCTCGATCATCTCCGGGATCAGCGTCCGGTGGCCCGCGGCGAGCGAGCTTGCGCCGACCACGTCGACATCCTTCTCGACCGCCATTTGCGCGGTCTCGCGCGGGGTTTGGAACAAGGGCCCGGAAATTACTTCGAAGCCGAGGTCGGTGAAGGCGGACGAGACCAGGTTCGCGCCGCGGTCGTGGCCGTCCTGGCCCATCTTGGCGACCATGATCCGCGGCTTGCGGCCGAGGCGGTCGGCGACCGAGCGCGTGCCTTCTTCCGCGGCCTTCCAACGTCCGTCCTTGCGAGCCGCGCCGTAAATTCCGCGCACCGGCTCGGGCTTGGTCCCGTAGCGGCCGAACGCCCGCTCCAGCGCATCGGAAATTTCGCCGAGCGTGGCGCGGGCGCGGGCTGCTTCGACCGAGAGGGCCAGCAAGTTCGCTCCTCCCCCCTTGGGGGAGGTGGCAGCCGCGTCAGCGGCTGACGGAGGGGGTGCGGATGAAGACTGACCCCCTCCGGCGCTTCGCGCCGGCTCCCCCGAGGGGGGAGTAGCTTTGGCCGCCACCGTCAGCGCATCTAACGCCGCGCGCACGTTCGCCTCATCCCGGCCTGCGCGAGCCTTCTCGATCCGCGCGATCTGTCCGGCGCGGACCTTGGCGTTGTCGACTTCGAGGATGTCATGCTCCTCGTCCTCGGCGAGGCGATAGCGATTCACCCCGACGATCACCGTCTCGCCGGTGTCGACCTTCGCCGCGCGCGCCGCTGCGGCTTCCTCGATGCGGTGCTTGGGCAGGCCCTCGGCGACCGCTTTGGTCATGCCGCCATGCGCCTCCACTTCCTCGATCAGCGCCCAGGCCTTCTCTTCCAGCTCGCGGGTCAGCTTCTCGACGTACCAGCTGCCGCCGAGCGGGTCGGCGACCGCGGTGACGCCGCTTTCCTCGGCAAGGATCAATTGCGTGTTGCGGGCGATGCGCGCGGAAAAATCGGTCGGCAGCGCGATCGCCTCGTCGAAGCTGTTGGTGTGCAGCGACTGCGTGCCGCCGAGCACCGCCGCGAGCGCCTCGATCGTGGTGCGGACGATGTTGTTGTACGCGTCCTGCTCGGTCAGGCTGACGCCCGATGTCTGGCAATGGGTACGCAGCCGCTTGGACGCGTCCTTTTTGGCGCCGAGGTCGGTCATGATCCGGTGCCACAAGGTGCGCGCGGCGCGCAGCTTGGCGACCTCAATGAACAGGTTCATGCCGATGCCCCAGAAGAAGCTGAGGCGCCCCGCGAACTCGTCGATGGCGAGCCCCTGCTTCATCGCCGCGCGGACATATTCCATGCCGTCGGCGAGCGTGTAGGCGAGCTCCTGCACCGCGGTCGCGCCGGCCTCGTGCATGTGATAGCCGCTGATCGAGATCGAGTTGAACTTGGGCATTTCGCGCGCGCAATAAGCGATCACGTCGCTGACGATGCGCATGCTCGGCTCGGGCGGGTAGATGTAGGTGTTGCGGACCGCGAACTCCTTCAGGATGTCGTTCTGGATCGTGCCGGTGAGCTGGTCGTGCGGGACCCCCTGCTCCTCCCCGGCGACGATGAAGAAGGCCATCACCGGAAGCACCGCGCCGTTCATGGTCATGCTGACGCTCATCCGGTCGAGCGGGATTCCGTCGAACAGCAATTTCATGTCCTCGACCGTGTCGATGGCCACTCCGGCCATGCCGACGTCGCCAGCGACGCGCGGATTGTCGCTGTCGTAACCGCGATGCGTGGCGAGATCGAAGGCAACGCTCAGCCCCTTCTGCCCCGCGGCGAGGTTGCGGCGGTAAAAGGCGTTGGACTCTTCCGCCGTCGAGAAGCCCGCGTACTGCCGGATCGTCCAGGGCCGGCCCGCGTACATCGTCGCATAGGGGCCGCGCGTATAGGGCGGCAGCCCGGGGAAGCCGCTGTCGATCGCGCCATCGGGACCGTAGACGGTATCGAGCCGTATGCCTTCCATCGTCTCGCGCGATAGATCGCGGCCCTTCGACTCCTTGTCGGCCAGCGCTTTCCAGTCGGTCTTCGAGGGCCTGTCGGTCACCGCGGCTGACTAGCGCCCGCCGAGAACAATGCCAATCAGTGCTCGCCCTTCGGGGTCTCCATGAACTCCGTGAGCACGCCGCCCATGTCCTTCGGGTGGACGAAGAACACCGGCGTCCCATGCGCGCCGATGCGCGTCGGCCCGAGGATGCGTGCCCCCTTTCCTTCGAACCACTCCCGCGCCTGCTCGATGTCCGCCGCTTCGAAGCAGACATGGTGCTGCCCGCCCGCCGGGTTCTTCTCGAGGAACTTCACGATCGGGCTGTCCTCGCCGAGCGGCTCGATCAACTCGATCTGGCTATTGGGCGTGTCGACGAAGCAGACGCGCACCCCCTGCGCCGGCAGGTCGAACGGATCGCCGTGCGGCTCGGCGCCGAACATGTTTCGGTAGAGCTCGAGGCTCCGCTCGATCGACGGCGTTGCCACGCCGACATGGTTGAGACGGCCGAGTTTCATACTGGTCCTCCCGTCATCCCGGCCTTGAGCCGGGACCTGCCTTTCTTGAGCGCGTAAGAAGAAAAGGCGGGTGCCGGGTCAAGCCCGGCATGACGATTTAAGGCTCAGCACCGCTGGACGCGGCTCTGCCCGGAAGCGAGGACATAAGCATCGCCCTTGCGCACGTAGCGCTCGGTGAATTCCTTGCCCGATCCGAAATAGACCACGTCGAACGACTTGCCGGGCTGGATGTTGTCGATCCGGCCGTTGATTTGGGTGAGCTTCTTGCCGGCTGCGGCCGCGCCCGAATTGTCGTAGGTCATCGGGATGGTGACGAGGTGCCTCGGCCCATCGGGCGTCAGCTCGAGCAACGCGGCGCTGCTGCAGGCATAACCCTGCCAGTTGTCGGCGCCGTTCACCGTCACCACGGGAAGACCGCCGAAATATTTGCTGACGCTGAAGTCGACGATCTTGCCGAACGCGCCGATCTCGGCCGCGGGGACGAACTTCTTGGCGACCTCGAGGCCCTTGTCGCCGGGCTTGAGATAGACGATCGCGAGCTTGCCCGAATTGGCGTGCGCTCCGTCGACGACCTCGCCTGGGCTCAGCAGCACCGGCCCGAACGGCGCGTCGTAGACGTCGCCGGGGGTGTATTTCACGTCCTCCTTGAGCTGCCCCTGCTTCTTGAGCAAAGCGCTGCCGCTCTTGCCGAACGCCGCGTGGAACGCCGCCTCGAGCTGCCGGTCGGCGGCTGCGGGCGTGGCAATGGAAACGAGAAGCAATGCAAAGACGACGCGCTTCATGTCGGCCTCCCCTGCTGACCGGGCCGGTGTCGAGTCGTAGGCGCGCTCGTTACATCTTTATTGATGTGCCTTGCAATAAACGAAAATTAATACGGGCGGCCGGGCTCAAGCGGGCCGTAGCTCGATGCTGATCTCTGTCGTCACGCTGTTGGCGATGAAGCAGGCGTCGTGCGCGCGGTGGTGGAGGTCGGCGATCGCGGTTTCGCCGGGCGCACCGCCGCCCCAGCTCACGCGCGGGTGCAGAATGACTCGCGTCATCGCCATCTTCCCGTCGGGGCGCTTCTCGAGCACGCCTTCGGCCTCGTCGGCATATTCGTCGACCACGAACCCCGCCCGACGCGCGAAGTCGACGAAGAACAGCATGTGGCAGGACGACAGCGACGCGACAAACGCTTCCTCGGGATCGACGCCCGCCTGGTCCGACCAGGGCGCCGGGACCACGTGCGGGCTCGGGCTCGCCGGCACCACCGCGCCCCCGTCGAACGCCCACTCATGCGCGCGGCTGTACTGACCCTTGGCGAAGGCGGTGCTCTGGTCACGCGTCCAACGGATCGTCGCGGTGTAGATGCTCATCTCCTGCTGCACTCTCCAGCCCGAACCTGAACTACTCGAGTTAAGGCGTAACGCTGCGCTGCCTTTCTCACTTCGGATTGCCCATTCGCGACTGCATCCGTGTCACCTTGCTCGAAGCGCCTTACGCCGGCCAGTGACTCGTACATTCCCATCGCCGCGCCGCATGCGGACACGACCGCTATGGACACTTCGTCTGCCGTGCCGCCTGCCTCACTTAGCTTTACAGCTTGTTCAGTGAGACACTTTGGAAGCATCTCCGGGTGCAGAACTTCGTATTGCTGAAGGTCGAAGCCGAGATCTTGCTTGGGACAATCATCTGCTGCTGGTGGAAGGGCCTTGGCGCAACTACCAATGGCAAGGACGCCCAGAATAGCCGCTGCTCTAGAGCGGAATATTGTCATGCTTCTTCCACGGATTCTCGAGCTGCTTGTTGCGGAGCTTGCGTAACCCCATCGCCACCCGCCGCCGCGTCGAATGCGGCATGATCACCTCGTCGATGAATCCCTTGCTCGCCGCGACGAAGGGGTTGGCGAAGCGCTCTTCATATTCGGCGGTGCGCTTGGCGATAATCTTCGCGTCCTTGGCGTCCTTGCGGAAGATGATCTCTACCGCGCCCTTGGCGCCCATCACCGCGATCTCGGCGGTCGGCCAGGCATAGTTGAGGTCGCCGCGCAAATGCTTGGAGGCCATGACGTCGTAGGCGCCGCCATAGGCCTTGCGCGTGATCACCGTGATCTTTGGCACCGTCGCCTCGGCATAAGCGAACAGCAGCTTCGCGCCGTGCTTGATGATCCCGTGGTGCTCCTGCCCGACTCCGGGGAGGAAGCCGGGCACGTCGACGAAGGTCAGGATCGGGATGTCGAACGCGTCGCAGAAGCGCACGAACCGCGCCGCCTTCTTCGAGGAATTAATGTCGAGCACGCCGGCGAGCCGCATCGGCTGGTTGGCGACGACGCCGACGGTCCGCCCCTCGATGCGGATGAACCCGATCAGGATGTTCGGCGCGTGCGCAGGCATCAATTCGAAGAAATCGCCCTCGTCGGCGACCTTCCGGATCAGCTCGTGCATGTCGTAAGGCGTCGCGGCCGACGGCGGGATCAGCGTGTCGAGGCTCTCCTCGATGCGGTCGGCGGGGTCCTCGCATGGGCGCTCGGGCAGGTCGTGGCGGTTCGACAAAGGCAGGAAGTCGAAGAACTCGCGCGTCGCCAGCAAAGCATCGATGTCGTTCTCGAACGCATTGTCGGCAACGCCCGACTTGGTCGTATGCGTGACCGCCCCGCCGAGCTCTTCCTGCGTCACCACCTCGTTGGTGACGGTCTTCACCACGTCGGGGCCGGTGACGAACATGTAGGACGAATCCTTCACCATGAAGATGAAGTCGGTCATCGCCGGCGAATAGACGGCGCCGCCGGCGCACGGGCCCATGATCAGGCTGATCTGTGGAATGACTCCGGACGCGAGCACGTTGCGCTGGAACACCTCGGCGTAGCCGGCGAGGCTGGCGACGCCTTCCTGGATTCGCGCGCCGCCCGAGTCGTTGAGGCCGATGACCGGCGCGCCGCCTTTCATCGCCATGTCCATGACCTTGCAGATCTTCTGCGCGTGGCGCTCGCTCAGGCTTCCGCCGAACACGGTGAAATCCTGCGCGAAGACGTAAACCAGCCGGCCGTTGATCGTGCCCGACCCGGTGACCACGCCGTCGCCCGGGATGCGCTGCTCCGCCATTCCGAAGTCGATCGCATTATGCTCGACGAACATGTCATATTCTTCGAAGCTGTCGGGATCGAGCAGGACCGAGAGCCGCTCGCGCGCGGTCAAACGACCCTTGGCATGCTGCGCCGCGATGCGCTTCTCGCCCCCGCCGAGCCGCGCCCGCTCGCGCCGCTTCTCGAGCTCTTCGATCGTGGTTGCCATTCGGCGTTTCGTCCCCATCTAAGGAAGGTCGAAGTTCCTCCCACGCACGCTTCGTCGGGTCAATCGGGCGGATTGACGATTGCTGCACTGCAACATCGCTGAGTTTCGGTTAATCCAGCGCAAGATTGCGGAACCGTAATGCGAGTCTCCCCGTTCATCCCGTGGGCAAACACAACACGGAGGTTGAACGGAAAATGCTGACTCGCGTCGGGGTGCCAGTGGAAGTGGAAGCCGAGCCCTCGGCGCCAAATCCTGAACCCGCAACTTTGATCTGCTTTTCGCACTTGCGGTGGAACTTCGTGTTCCAGCGGCCGCAGCATCTGATGAGCCGCTTCGCCCGGGAAATGAACCTCATCTACTGGGAAGAGCCGCTCGACATCGCTGCCAACGAGATCCCCTTCCTCCAGGTGCGCGACGACGAGGATGGTCGGAACGTCCGGATCATCGTCCCCCACCTCCCCAACGGAATGCCGCAGGACGCGCGCGAAGCGACGCTTAAACGCCTGCTCGACGCGCATCTTGCATCGCATCATGGGCCGATCGTCACCTGGTACTACACGCCGATGATGCTGCCCTTCTCGCGGCATCTCGAGCCCGATGTCACGGTCTTCGATGCGATGGACGAGCTCAGCAAGTTCAAGTTCGCGCCCGCAAAGCTGCTCGACCTCGAACAGGAGCTGATCGACCGTGCCGACATCGTCTTCACCGGCGGCTCCAGCCTGTTCGAGGCGAAGAAGGACCGCCACGACAACGTCCACTGCTTCCCCTCGTCCGTCGATCGCGCCCATTTCTGCAAGGCGCGCGCGCGCCAGTTCGATCCCGCCGACCAGGAAGACCTGCCCAAGCCGCGGCTCGGCTTCTACGGCGTGATCGACGAGCGCTTCGACACCGAGCTGCTTGCGAAAGCCGCGGAGATGCGTCCCGACTGGTCGTTCGTAATGGTCGGCCCGGTGGTGAAGATCAGCGAGGAGGACCTGCCGCGGCGGTCGAACATCCATTATCTCGGATCGAAGACCTACCAGCAACTGCCCGGCTATCTGTCCGGATGGGACGTTGCGCTGATGCCGTTCGCGATGAACGAATCGACGCAGTTCATCTCGCCGACCAAGACGCCCGAATATCTCGCCGGCGGCAAGCCGGTGGTCTCGACCCCGATCAGGGACGTGGTTCGCCATTACGGCCAGCTCGAAGGCGTTAAGATCGCGTCCACTGCCGACGAGTTCGTTGCCGCGTGCGACGAGGCGATGGAGCTGTCGCGCCACCCCGAGAGCGGCTGGCTGGCGGAAGCCGACCTCACCCTCTCCGCATCGAGCTGGGACACGACCCAGGCACGCATGGCCGGGCTGATGGCCGACGTTCTCGGCACGCGGGCCGGCGCGAATGCGGGTGCTTTGCTGGTGGCCGCGGAATGAGCGCGCCGCCCGAGGCGGCAAACAGCCGCTATGACTATCTGATCGTCGGAGCCGGGTTCGCCGGCTCCGTTCTTGCTGAGCGCCTGGCATCGCAGCATGGCGCGCGGGTGCTTCTGATCGACCGCCGGCCGCACGTCGGCGGCAACGCCTATGACGAGCCGAACGAGGCTGGGATCCTCTATCACAAATATGGCCCGCACATCTTCCACACCAACAGCGAGCAGGTGCGGGACTATCTTTCGCAGTTCACCGAGTGGCGTCCCTACGAGCACCGCGTGCGCGCGATGGTGCGCGACAAGCTGGTGCCGATCCCGATCAACCGCACGACGCTCAACGAGTTGTTCGGGCTGGACCTGAAGACCGACGAGGAGGCGGCCGACTATCTCGCCTCTCGCGCCGAGCCCGTCGACGACATCAAGACCTCCGAAGACGTCGTGATCAACGCCGTCGGGCGCGAGCTCTACGAGCTGTTCTTCCAGGGCTACACGCGCAAGCAGTGGGGCCTCGACCCGAGCGAGCTCGACAAGCAGGTGACCAGCCGCATCCCGACGCGGACCAACACCGACGACCGCTATTTCACCGACAGCTTCCAGGCGATGCCGCTCCACGGCTACACGAAGATGTTCGAGAAGATGCTTGACCATCCGCTGATCGAGGTCCGGACCGGCGTCGACTTCGCCGAGCTGAAGCCCCGCGCGCATGAACTTGCGGACCACATCATCTACAGCGGGCCGATCGACGAATATTTCGACTTCCGCTTCGGCCGGCTGCCCTACCGCAGTTTGAAGTTCGACCACCAGACGCTGGACGAGGAACGGCACCAGCCCGTGGCCGTGGTGAACTATCCCGACCCGCAGGTGCCCTACACCCGCGTCAGCGAGTACAAGCATTTGACCGGCCAGGACGCGCCGGTGACGACGATCACCTACGAATATCCTTCGGCCGAGGGCGATCCTTATTACCCGATCCCGCGGCCCGAGAACCAGGCGCTCTACAAGCGTTACGAGGCGCTCGCGGATTCGACCGAGGGCGTCGCCTTCGTCGGCCGCCTCGCGACCTATCGCTACTACAACATGGACCAGATCGTCGGCCAGGCGCTGGCGGCGTTCCGAAGGATCGACGAAAAACGAAAACGGCATCGGCCGCAGCCGATCGCGGTTGCGGCCGAATGACCGCCGACAACGATCGCCGCTGAGCAAAAGCCCGCGGCACAATATTCGCGCTCGCGCTTTCAGCCTTTCTGAATGGCGAGGACGCGGCAAAATTGGCCGGAGCGCTTGTGGCTGGTCCGGCACGGCCAGAGCCAGGGCAATGTCGCGCGCGACGCCGCCGACGAGGCGGGCGCGCACGAGATCGACATCGACATGCGCGACGTCGACGTGCCGCTGTCCGACCTCGGTCGCGAGCAGGCACGG
This sequence comes from Sphingomonas segetis, assembly GCF_009720245.1. Taxonomy (GTDB): domain Bacteria; phylum Pseudomonadota; class Alphaproteobacteria; order Sphingomonadales; family Sphingomonadaceae; genus Sphingomicrobium; species Sphingomicrobium segetis. The sequence goes on from NZ_WJSQ01000011.1 coordinate 28,397, forward strand.
GCCGCTGGCCGCTGGTTCGCATCGCTTTCGCGCGGCGAGCGGCCCGAGCTGATCCTGTCCTCTTCCTACGTGCGCGCGAAGGAGACCGCCGAAATCATCTGCCGCGAGGGCGCGCTTGCCGGCGGCCCCGGCCATACGATCGTCGACGAACGGCTGCGCGAGCGCGAGTTCGGGATTTTCGACCGGCTGACCACCGCCGGCATCCGCCACCGCTTCCCGGAGGAAGCCGCGCACCGTCGCCGGCTCGGCAAATTCTACCACCGCCCGCCGGGCGGCGAGAGCTGGGCCGACGTCATCCTGCGGCTCCGGTCGATGCTCAACACCATCAACCTGCATTATTGCGACCGCCGCGTGATGATCGTCTGCCACCAGGTCGTGGTGCTGTGCTTCCGCTACATCCTCGATGAGCTGGATGAGGCGCAGATCCTCGCGATCGACAAGCAGTCCGAGGTGCTCAACTGCGGGATCGCGGAATATCGCTTCGACCCGGATGCAAAGGGGCTGTGCGTCCCCGAGCTCGGCCGGTGGAATTACGGCGTGCCGCTCGAAGCCGAGGGCGCGCCGAAGACCTCCGCCCGCGATGCGGTGACGGGCACGCGATGAGCGGAACGGCGCTCGACCGAAGCGCGCTCGACGAGCATCCGCTTCCGCCCGTCGTCGACGGCGGCAAGGAGAGCAAGGGGCGCATCTTGGTGGTAGCCGGCAGCCGCGACGTGCCCGGCGCGGCGCTGCTGACTGCCACCGCGGCGATGCGGGCGGGCGCGGGCAAGCTCTGGATCGCGACGGTCCAAAGCGGCGCGATGCCGCTGGCCGTCGCCATGCCGGAAGCGATGGTCTTCGGCTTGCCCGAAGCGGACGATGGCGGATTTGCAGGCGGCGCCGTCGATCGCATCGAAGAGCTGGCTCAGGAAGTCGACGCCGTTGTCGCCGGCCCGGGGGTCAGGCGCTCGGACCTGTGCAAGCGTCTGTCCGATGTGCTGCTCGAAAGCGAGGCGGCGCTCGCGCTGGATGTAGCGCTTCTCGAGACCCTCGAGCCGCTGCACGAGCGCGCGATCGACCGCTCGTCCCTGCCGATCCTTCTGCCCAATGCGGACGAGCTTGCGAGCCTGCTCGAATGCGAGCCGAAGCATGTCGACGAAGACCCGATCGGCTGCGGCATGCGGGCCGCGGAGCTGTACCGCTCGGTCGTGCTCGTGAAAGGCGTGACCAGCCACGTCGTCACCCCTGCACGCGAATGCTGGACCTATGGAGGCGGCGCACCCGGGCTCGGCGTTTCCGGCAGCGGCGACGTTCTCGCCGGCATCGTCGGCGGCTTGCTCGCGCGAGGCGCCGAGCCGCTCAGCGCTTTGCTGTGGTCGGTGTGGCTCCACGGCGAAGCCGGTGCGCGCCTGGCGAAGAAAATCGGGCCGCTCGGTTTCCTCGCGCGAGAGATCGCCGGCGAAGTGCCAGGGCTACTGCCCCGCTAAACCTTTGCTCGCCTGGTAACGCTCGAGCTCGTCGCCGCTCAGCCGCACGACATGGAGCACGTTGGTCGATCCTGCCGTTCCGAAGGGAATTCCGGCCATCAGCACGATTCGGTCGCCGCCGCCGGCGATCTTGTGGCGCAGCGCCATGCGCTTGCCCTTCTCGACCATCTCCTCGAAGCTCCCGACGTCGCGCGAATGGACCGCATACACACCCCACAGCAGGCCCATCCTGCGCGCGGTGTGCAGCGACGGGCTCATCGCCAGCAAGGGGACCGGCGGCCGCTCGCGCGCGATCCGGCGCGCCGTCGCGCCCGAGCTCGTGTAGCAGACCATCGCGGTGGCCGAGACCGTCTGCGCGATCTGACGCGCCGACCCCG
>NZ_WJSQ01000110.1 GCF_009720245.1 Sphingomonas segetis
CGCGCTCGCTGCGAAGCGCCTCGGCCACCTCGAACGCCTCGCGATCGCGCCGAATCTGCTCCTCGTACATCGCCGACAGCCGCGCCGAATGCGCCTCCTCGCTCTCGCGCGGGCGCCGCCGGATGTGCGGCGGCTCGGCGATCAGCCGCGCCTCCTTCTGGTGGAGGTACATCAGCTGGAGCGCCTGGCTCGCCGTCATCGGCGGCATCGCCGGCGGCTCGTTCGAGCGCCAGTCGTCATGCTCGCGGCTCCCCGGCATCCCCGCCTCGAGCAGCGCCATCTCGAGTTGGTCGTAGCCCTGGCTCAGCGCCATGCGCACCTCGCGCGCGAACGCCGGGTCTTTCCGCCGCCGCCGGTGGAAAGCGGCCTCGGAAGCCCCCACCGCCGCCGCCGCGAGCGAGACGTTGCACGTCGCCGAAAGCGCCGCCAGGAACGCCTGCTCCGCCTCGCGCGTCAGCTTCCCCGGCTGGGCTCTCCTCATCTGGAGAGCACCGTTCTTCAGCCGAACCATCACCATCTCGCCGCCGGCGGTGCGAAACGAGCGGCCTTCGTCATTCCCGCGAAAGCGGGAATCCACTGCCGCTCTCGCCGAAGGCCTGGACTTGTTCAGGGCCTGAGCCCCGGACCTGATCCGCGCCTGCGCGAACACCAGCGCCGCATCCCACGCATGCGCGAACGCCGGATGCTTGCGCCGCCGATCCTGCATCGTCCCGTACTTGAGCCCCAGCTCGCGGCACGCGAGCCGCACATTGCCGGTGCGGCGAAGGAGCTTGAGGAACGCGCGGTTCTCGAGCGCCTGGGCGCGAGTCAAAGGGCGAGCGATGGTGCAGCTCCATTGTCGAGCCCGGCGCCGCCGAGCGTAAGGAAAACGGCGCGCAGCAAGTGTCCTTACGTCGAAAGACGGCGCAGCACCGGCCGGCGGGACGGAGGCTCTAAAGGCCGACGAACCCGTCCGGAGTCGAAGACGACCGTAGGTCACCAGTCACGCGGATTCACTCCGCGTGACCCACTTCCCTCCTGGAGCAATTGAATTCCAACATTTCAAGCGAAATCAGCCCCTCTCCCCTAACGGGGAGAGGCTGGCGCGAAGCGCCGGGTGAGGGGTGTGGAGGGGATTTAGCGCGTGGGACGGCGGAGCGGGCTTGAAGGCTCCATTGAGCCAAAGGATCAATGGAATGTCTGCGGAGGGGAGGGATGTGCGCCCCCCTTCGTCATCCCTTGAGCCGGGATCCGCCTGATCTTCAGCCGCGATCGGCTTGTCAGCTGGTCAACTTCGATGCCGGGATGAGCGGCGCCTCCACGATTTCCTCCAGCAGCGCCGCCTGCTTCGGCTCCAGCTTCACGAGCAATCCCAGCACGTTGATCACGTTCAGCAGCTCGGTCGTATATTCAGACAGCCAGTGATCGGGCTGGATTTCGCCCAGCGGCGATGGCGGGCGGCGGTCGCCGATCTGCGGTTTTTCGCGATCCTTCTTGCGATAGCTGAACCACTGGCGAAGCACTTGCTTGCCCGAGACTTCATAGGCCCAGACTTCGGGAGCGACCGGGGCAATGATTCCGCTGCCGATTTTCAACTCTCGCTTGGCCGGATCGTAGTCGATCGTGTCCGGAAAGCTTTGGGACGCGTCGGGGATTGGATGGCCGGCCTGCACCTTGGGCCTTTCGGCGTCAGGCAGTTTCGGTTGCCCAGGGGGGCGGCCTTGCGCGGGATCGGCAAACCGCTCGCCGAACGTGTGCAGCCAGATCACTTCGCGCCCAATGTCGGCAGCCTTGGCGAACAGCGCCTTGTCGGCGGTCAGCGGCACCCGCAGGCCGGGGCGGACAAGATCGGATTTGAATTTGTCCGTGTAGGCCGGATTGGCGAGCAGCGCGGCGATATAGGCGAATACGTCTTCGGGCTCTGGGGCCGCACCATGCTGTTTCGTGAGCGTCTTCATCGCGGCATAGGCAACGTTGCCATTTTGCGCCCCCGCGTCTTCCCAAAGCGCGAATACGCGACCGCCACGCCCCGCGTAGTGGTGCAAATCGGCAATGATGCTGCACAGCGTTGCTGCCGGGCCATTCGATGGCGCGCGATCCATTTGTGCCGTCAAATACACCTGCTTAGGCCCGCAATTCTCCCACAGCTTCGGGTTGGGCCGATTGATCAGCCGCTTGTCTGGGATGATCCACTGCCGGTCGAAGGAACGAAACCCATAGTGAACAGGCTTTTGGAGTTTCAGAGCATCGAGCGCGGCAAACCTCTTCTCCGGATCAACGGAGTCCTGGTTCTCAAGCCCGAAATCGACAGAGGCAATAGGCCCTTGTCCGGGCATTCCATCCGTGCCTTTGCCAATCGTGCGGTCACCACCTTCGTGTGGATGGAACAGCTTCGCTTGTTCGAACGGATCTCCTTCTTCGAGCAGCCGTTTCCAGCGGCGCTCCAACGACTGCGCATCCGGCGCGATAATCCATGTCCTTCCCGGCATTGTGCCCGAGCCGCAATCGACGAGCACTGAATCGAGCGGTACGAAATCTGCCCATCCTCCGGTCAGCTCGGGAAGGAACGGGGCGCGCCAATCGGATGCGCCATCAACCCAGCCCTTCCCGCCAAGTGAGATAATTTTCAGCTCTTCAAACTTCTGTTCGCGCTTGCCTTTGGCGAGCGAGCGATAGCGAACGCGCGCGGGCTTATCGGGATCGTTGTCGGGCGAGCGCGAAGCGAGGGTGATGCAGACCGGATGCTGGACGCCCTGGAAGATGCGCGTTGCGACTTCCGGCTGGTGACCTTCGGGCGAACAGTCGATGACCCAGATTTCATCGCACTCACGCCGAAGCTGCTCGCGCATCTTCTGGAAACCGGGCCCATTCAGGAAACCCGCAACGGTGATGTAGCAGACGATCCCCGACAAATGCTCTTCGACAGGCGGCTCCTTGTCGCGACCGCCTCGGCCCTGCTCGAACACCTTCCACGCCGCCCAGCGCCAGAAATAGATGTACAGGTTGCGAAGGTGCTTGGCGTGAGCACCCACGCCCCATTTCTTCGGGGGCTGCCAATCGGTGAGCGGCGCTGGCGAATTGCCGCTCCCCTGCTCGACCCAGCTTCCCTTGCCCTTCGCCTTTTCCTTGTACGGTGGGTTGCCGATGACGACCGTGATGGGCTGCGTTCGCTTGACCTCGTTTGCCTCCTCCTGGCTCTTCGACAGCGCGGCATAAATGCCGGTGCCGCGTTCGAATGCCTGGTTGGGGTCGCCGAGCGTGTCGGTGACGAACAGGCGCGGTGAACCGCTTGCGCCAAGATCAATCATCTCGGCGTGAAGCCGAAGCTCGGCTACGGCGAACGGGCCGAACTGAAGCTCGAACCCGAAAAGCCTTTTTGCGGCCTCGGTGATGAATGGGCCGACCGCGCCCTTCCCCTCGTCGGCTTCCTTCCAGTCGGCCATGTGACGCAACAGGCCGAGCAGGAAAGTGCCCGACCCAACCGCCGGATCGGCAATTTGCACGTCAGCGTCGGCAAGCCCTGCTGGCTTGTTGAACCTGGTCCTGAGCGCCTCGTCGCACAGGCGGACCATCGGCCGCACCACTTCGGGCGGCGTGTAGTAACTGCCGGTCAGCTTCCGTAAGCGGTTGTCGTAGATGGACAGGAACAGCTCGTAAAAGTCGATCCAAGCCTCGGGGTTTCCCTTGGCGATCACGCCCCAATCCACGACGTTCAGAACCCGCACCAGCGTCTTCAGCGACGGTCCAAGAAGGTCCTCCTGCTTGGTCAGAAGATCGAAAGCCCGGCCAATCAGCGTGCTCGATTTCGCAAGGTCGCTGGCAACCTCATTGAGGCCCTCGTCCAGATCGACTTTCTGCGACTTGGCCATGAGCAAACCGAATGTGACCGCCTGCGCATAACCGTCGGCGAATTGCTCGTCGCTCGCCTCCGGGAACAGCAATCCGCGCCAGTCCTTCGCGAGGTCACGCAGGGCAGAATCCTCGGGCTCCATCTGCTCCAGAACCTCGTCGCGCAGGAACCGGCAAAGCCGTGCCGAAGTCATCGCGAGTTGATGCGCGTTCCTGGGCGGGATCGGCTGCCAGCTGAGGAAATCCTCGATCAGCGGCAGAAGCTCGGGCGGAGCGGTGAGCTTTGGTCCTGCCGATGCGATGTCACCGCTAAGGCGAACCAGGCCGACCGGCTCGCCGTCGCGCCACAGCGAAAATGCCTCACCATCGGTATAGAGCAGGTTGGGCAACGCCTTCAGCTTGGCCCACTGGCCCTTGTCGTGCGGGTCCTTGAACTTGCGTGGATCGGCGCCCTTGCCCGGAGCCTTGACCTCGATGAACCCGATCAGCGCTTTGGCCTTTCCGGCCCCCACGGTCACGGCGAAATCGGGTCGCGTTTGGGCGCCGGCGAGCGTCGTTTCGCCCACCAACGTGACGTTTCCGCCCTTGCCGGTAAGTTCGGCGAAATCGTCGAACAGGGTGACGAGCGGAGTGCGCAGCTGGTCTTCCGGTTGTCCCGTCGCTGCGGGATTCGACAGCTTGGCCTTCGCATCCTTGCCAAAAGCGGAGATTGCCTCGGCCAGCGTCAACTTACTCACAGCGCCCCCCACAGGCTTTCCACGATAGTGGACCCGATCTTCTTTTCGCCGAGCAGAGAGGGACTGTTGCACGGGGGCGCGCGACGCCGCAACTGTCAGCAAACGCTGAAAGGCGCAGCAAAAGCTGACAGGCGAGCGAAGATATGCCCGACGAACCCGATCTCTTCGGCCCATCCCAGTTAGGGCTCGGCCTCGAAGATACGCGCCCCGATCCCACCAAGGTCGACCCGGAGGAGGTGCGGCGGGAGCTTAAAGCGCTACTGGCGCTCGCCAAGGCCGCGCAGGACGAGGCCCCTTGGGATCGCCGCACGCACCTGTATCACCAGGTGGTATTTCCGCAGATGGCCAATTGGCTCCCGGAAGATGAAGCGGAGCAGCTCTGCTTCGAATTCGCAAAGGAACTGCAGCGGATCGAGCATCTGCTCGCCGCCTGAGCAGTCGCCTCGGGCATCCCCGCCGACGCCCCCTCAGTTCACTATCGGCCCTTTGCCGAAATTGACGAACACCATCGGCACTTCGGACGCCACGAAGGAGAGAAAGGCGGCGTCCTTCATGTTCTCACCCAAGTGCCAGTGATAGAACCACACGAGCAGGCGCCGACCGGGCCCGATCGGCGCGAGGACGGGCGCCAAGGGGACGGGTCCGAACATGCCCGGAAATGTCGGCGAGGCGATATTGCCGAAAGCCCGGTTGTCTCCCCCGCCGGTGAACTGCTTCGGTCCCTGCACGTCCCACATGACGGGCTGGCGGGAAACGAGCAGGCTCGAGCCTTCGTAGACTACGGCCCCTGCTCCCGCCTTGCTCCTGAGCCGGGGCGCATCCTTGAAGGCGGCCCAGGACGACTTGCCCGGTCCGCTCGGAAAGATCGACGCGTACCCTTCTTCGTCTGCTTCGAGATAGAATCCAAAGCCGGATGCCGAGAATCCGTCGGTCGCGAAAACGGTGATGTGCCCGTCGAGATGCGCCCACGGCATGCCGGTGCCGACCGCCCACCAATATTCGTACTTGGGGACGATGACCTGCCAGCCGGGCCACAAGTTGTAGTCGAACGTGTGCTGCACGGGCGTGTTGAGCAGTCGGCCGAGTTCGACCTTTTTGCGCTCCAATGCCTCGCGGTCGACCTCCTTCGGTGAGAAGTCGATTTCACCGTCCCAGCCGAGGTCTTCTTTGACGGAGGCCGCGACCGCTCTTTGCAGCAAATCGATATCGCGCTGGCGGTCATCTTCGAGCGCCGGGACTCTCCGGACGGTCTGCCGCCGCTCACGATCTTCTACGAGATTTTCGAACATGATGCCCTCCTCCTAAAGTGGCGGCGATCAGTCGTCAGACTCGGCAATAGCCTCATAGCATGACGCACACGGCCGGTCGCGTCTTGACTATCGATCCGGCCGCCTTTCGGCGCCGCCACTCCTTCGCACCTTCGCGTGGAATCGAAGATGACCGGAGGTCAAACCAAACAAGGGAGGTCACGCGAGTGAATCGCGTGACCCCGTCGGACGGGCTCGGCCGGCTCGATGCCGCCCGCCCCGCCGGCCGCTGTTCGCGCTCTCTTCGACATAGGCTCGCGTCTGCTGCGCAGCGCGCTCCCCTATGCTCGGGCGCTCACTTCCGCGGATCGTCCGCCTTGTTCACATAAGTAATCGCAAACGGCCCCGTCGCGCTCACCTCCACTTCCGCGCCGTCGCCGGTGAACACCCAGTGGTGGTGCTTCGCCTTCATGACGATGGTGCCGCCCGGCGCGAGCGCCTCGGCGCCCGCACGGTCGATGCGGTCGCTCATCCCGTAGGCGAGCTTGCCCGAGACCAGCGTCACATGCTCATCGCTCGGGTGCCAGTGCGGCGGGACCGAATAGTTGCTTGGCATTTTGATCCGGATGGTGAATTTGCCGGCCTTGGCCGGGTTGCCGGAGACCACCGCGAAGGTCGCGCCGGCCGGGAGCCCGGGCGGGGGCGAGTCCATCCACTTGAGCTCGGCCGGTCCGGCCTTGCCCTGCGCCGCCGACGGCGCGAGCAGCAGCGGCAGCGCCAACATGAATATCGAACGCATGGTGACCCCCTGATCCTGGCCACCTTCCCTTCACCGGCAATATCACAAGCGGCCGCTCGCCTTAAGCCTCCTCCGCGCCCCCGCGCCTTCGCGTCTTCGCGCCTTCGCGTGAACCCCCTCCCCTTCACTTTCCTACAGCCTTCGTGTAGGGGCGCGCCCTTCCAAGCAATTGGAAACCTTCTGTTCCCCGGCGCAGGCCGGGGCCCAGGCTCCTGCACAGCAGGAGGATAGCCGCGGGAGATCGCCTTCGGGCAATCGTTCGTACCGCTAAACTTCGACGTTCCGTCGAACCCCGGACAGGGCTCAGCCCGACCGATCCGGGGTCCAGCGGACATATATTGAGAGTGACATGGCAAAGAAAATCACCGGCTACATCAAGCTGCAGGTGCCCGCGGGCACTGCGAACCCGGCGCCGCCGATCGGCCCCGCGCTCGGCCAGCGCGGAGTCAACATCATGGAGTTCTGCAAGGCGTTCAACGCCGCCACGCAGGAGCTCGAGAAGGGCGCCCCGATCCCGACCGTGATCACGGTCTATGCCGACCGCAGCTTCTCCTTCACCACCAAGACCCCGCCCGCGACCTTCCTTCTCAAGAAGGCGGCGAAGCTCAAGTCGGGCTCGGCCGAGCCGGGCAAGGTCAGCGCCGGCACCATCCGCCGCTCGCAGCTTCGCGACATCGCCGAGGTGAAAATGAAGGATCTGAACGCCAACGACCTCGACGCGGCGGCCAGGATCATCGAAGGCTCCGCCCGCGCGATGGGCCTTTCCGTGGTGGAGGGCTGAACATGGCGAAGCTCAGCAAGCGGCAGAAGGCGCTCGGCACGGTCGACCGCGAGAAATTCTACGGGGTCGACGAGGCGCTTTCGCTGGTCAAGGCCAATGCCACCGCGAAGTTCGACGAGACCGTCGAGGTCGCGCTCAACCTCGGAGTCGACCCGCGCCACGCCGACCAGATGGTCCGCGGCGTCGTCTCCCTCCCCAAAGGCACCGGCAAGGACGTCCGCGTCGCCGTGTTCGCCAAGGGCGGGAAGGCCGACGAGGCGACCGCCGCGGGCGCGGACGTCGTCGGAGCAGAGGACCTGATGGAGCGCATCCAGGGCGGCCAGATCGATTTCGACCGCGTCATCGCGACGCCCGACATGATGGGCATCGTCGGCCGGCTCGGGAAAGTGCTCGGACCCAAGGGGCTGATGCCCAACCCCAAGCTCGGCACGGTGACGATGGACGTCGCGAAGGCGGTCAACGATGCCAAGTCCGGCCAGGTCGAGTTCCGCGTCGAAAAAGCGGGCATTGTTCACGCCGGGATCGGCAAGGCCAGCTTCTCGGAATCCGACCTCGCCGAGAACTTCCGCGCGTTCATGGATGCGATCGTCCGCAACAAGCCGTCCGGCGCCAAGGGCAAGTTCGTCAAGAAGGTGTCGGTGACCTCAAGCATGGGGCCGGGCGTCAAGGTCGCCCTCGACGAGATTGCGGGCGCGTAAAGCTTGCCGCAGCGCAACCGGGCGGTTGCGCGGCATTGGCTTTTTCTGAGGCCGGAAGGCGCCGAAACGGCGCTTTCCGGCCTCTTTCATTGGCGCATCAGCATTTCGCCGCAGCGCAGCACCAAATGAACTGTGTCCTCGCGGCAACAGTTTGGCGCAACCTCGGCGACAGACTCCGCTTTCATGAAACATATTAGCGATGCACCTGTTCGGGCCGCAGGGCATCCAACAGAAAGAGGGCAAACCCTATGCGCAAATATCTTCTTGCGGGCGCCGCCGCGTTCATCATGGCGACGCCGGCCGCAGCGACCACCGACAATGCCGGCTACATCGGCGTCGAAGGCGGCATCCTGTTTCCACAGTCTCAGGACGTTTCCGGCGAGGTGATCTTCGTCGGCCCCGACGCTGTCGACTTCACCCGGTCGGACCTCGGCAGCTACCGCTACAAGAAGGGCTTGGACCTCGATTTCATCGGCGGCTACGATTTCGGCATGTTCCGGGTCGAGGGCGAACTCGGCTACAAGCATGCCAAGCCGAAGGGCTTCAATCCGGGTGAATCGATCGTCACCGCGATCAACACCGGTGCGGGGACGGCCTTCACCACCACCAGCGACTTCAACCTCGACAACTCGGCGACGGTCCTCTCCGGGATGGTCAACGGCTTGCTGGACTTCGGCGGCAACGGCAGCCTCGGCGGCTATGCCGGCGCCGGCGTCGGCTACGCGAAGGTCAAGCAGTTCGGCGACAGCAAGGGCAAGCTCGCGTGGCAGCTGCTCGCGGGCGTCTACATGCCGGTCAGCGAGAACATCGATATCGGCCTGAAGTACCGTTACTTCCATGCCGGGTCGAACAGCGCCTCGCGCACCATCGCCTTCACGCCGGGCGCAACGACCTGCGGCCCGGTCGAGGATCCGTTCGCCTGCTCCGCCGGCGCGGTGACGTTCTCCAACAACAGCAAGTTCACGTCGAACAGCCTGCTGGCGAGCCTGGTCTACAACTTCGGCGCGGCTGCTCCGCCCCCGCCGCCACCGCCCCCGCCGCCTCCGCCGCCGCCTCCTGCGGCTCCGG
>NZ_WJSQ01000111.1 GCF_009720245.1 Sphingomonas segetis
GGGCGAGCGCTGGCAGTCGGTCGGCGGGCGCGGGTTCCGGCTCGATCCGGCATCGCCGCTGGCGCGCAGCGAATGGCTCGCGGTCGGGGAAGTCGCGGGTCACGCGGCCGGTGCCCGAATCCTCTCCGCAGCGCCGCTCGACGAACGCGAGCTGCTCGATCTGTTCGGCGATCGGATAGAGATCCGGCACGACGGCGCATTCGACCCGGCGACGGGAGCGGTGACGCCGACACGGAGTCGGCGGCTCGGCGCAATCAGGCTGTCGAGCGGGCCCGACCCCGCGCCGGACCCCACCGCGATCGAACAGGCGTTGCTGAAAGGCGTGCGCGAACACGGGCTCCATCAGCTCCCGTGGGACGAGCAGGCCGTGCAGCTGCGGCAGCGCGCGGCATTCGCGCACGCCTTCGACTCCGGAATTGCGCCACTGGACGATGAAATGCTGCTCGATCGCGCCGACGAATGGCTGGCGCCCCTGCTGGCGGGGAAACGCCGGTTGGGCCACGTGTCCGGACTCACCACTGCGCTGCGGCCGCTGCTCGGCTACGATGCCGGACAAAAGCTCGACAGGCTGGCACCCGCCGAGTTCGAAAGCCCGGCCGGAAGCCGGCACGCCATCGACTATTCCGCAGAGGCCGGGCCGACGGTCGAGGTGCGCGCGCAGGCGCTGTTCGGCCTTTCGCTGCACCCCACGATCGCGAACGGCGCCGTCCCGCTGACCCTCGCCATCACCTCTCCCGCCGGACGGCCGATCCAGACGACAAGGGACTTGCCCGGCTTCTGGGCCGGCAGCTGGCGCGAGGTCGCGAAGGTCATGCGCGGGCGCTACCCGAAGCACCCGTGGCCCGACGATCCCGCCTCGGCGGCGCCGACGCTCCGGACCAAGCGTGCGTCTTGATTAGTCGACCGCTTTTCGCCAACTGCGCCGCCATGACCATCGCCCGCATCTCCGAGCTGGAGCGCAAGACCACCCAGTCGGGCAAGGCGAACGCCGGCAAGTGGATCCTCGAATTCGAGCGCCAGCAGCCCCAGCGCCCCGACCCGCTGACCGGCTGGAACGGGTCGGGCGACACGAACACGCAGGTGCGCATCGCGTTCGAATCGAAGGAAGCCGCGATCGCCTACTGCGACCGGCACGGGCTCGACTATCATCTGGTGCCCGCGCCGCCGGTGCGGCTCAAGATCCAGGCCTACGCCGACAATTTCCGTTGAGCTTGGCCCCTAGCGGCTGCACAATGGCGGGGCCGAGCTAGGGGGGAGTGCTGCGTCCTTTCGATGTCAGGCTGGTGGTCGGCACCAGGCCTGAAGCGATCAAGCTGGCGCCTGTTGCGCACGCGCTCGCCGAGCGTGGGCTCGCGCCGGCGCTTGTCCTGACCGGGCAGCATCCAAGCCTCGATCCCGCGCAGTTCGGCCTCGGCGACTTTCCGGCTGAGCGGCTCCATTGCCCCGGCGAACAAGATCCGCACCGGCACGTCGGCGCCGTGACCACCGCGCTTCTGCCGATCGTCGCCGCGGCGTCCGGCCTGCTCGTCGTCCAGGGCGACACGTCGAGCGCGCTCGGGGCGGCGCTGGCCGGTTTCGCTGCGGGCGTTCCGGTGGCCCATGTCGAGGCCGGACTGAGGACTCACGACCCGCAGCTGCCGTGGCCCGAAGAGGAATATCGCACCGCGATCGACGCGCAGGCCGACCTGCTGTTCGCGCCGACGGAGCTCGCGGCCGCCAAGCTTCGGGCAGAACAGGCAACGGGCGAAGTCCACGTCACGGGGAACACGTCAATCGATGCCGTTCTTGCGCTCGAAGCGGCGCTGCCGCTTGCTGAACCGAGACGGGGCGCGCTGCCGCGGCTCCTCGTGACCGCGCACCGCCGCGAATCGTGGGGCGAAGGACTGGCGTCGATCGCCGCGGCGCTGCGCGAGCTCTCGAGCGAGGCCGCCATAGACTTCGTGCTTCACCCCAACGCGCATGTGGCGGCAAGCATGCGCGAGCTGCTCGGCGGGGTTGCGAACCTCCGCCTGCTCGAACCCTGCAGCCACCGCGAGCTCATCCGGCGCATGCGCGAAGCGGACCTGGTGCTCAGCGATTCCGGCGGAATCCAGGAAGAAGCACCCGCGCTCGGCGTTCCGCTGCTGGTGCTTCGCGAGAAGACCGAGCGTCCGGAGGGCCTGGATTGCGGCAGCGCGATCCTGGTCGGAACCTCGGCGGAGCGGATAGCCGGCAAGGCACGGCGCCTGCTCCGAGATCCGGCAGCACTTGCCGCGATGCGCCGCCGCCGCTTCCCTTACGGGGACGGCAAATCGGGACCGCGCATTGCAGGCATCATCGAGGAGTGGCTGAATAGGCGAGCGTGAGCTGTCACCGCGTCATGCGGGAATTGGTGACCCCTACGGGACTCGAACCCGTGTTTTCGCCGTGAGAGTACCATTTTGGTTCGTTTTAGACGTGCTCGGACGCCGCTGGATACTTGTGTAGCTGTAACTCTTTTGGTACAATTCTAGGATATATCCAACCACGTCCATTGCCGTATATTTGGGAAAAGTTGGGGACGTTTTTGGAGCCCGGGAATGCCACGAATCGTACGGGAAGCAAGACTGCAGGAACGCTCGGCGCGCGCCCGCCTCGCGCCTCGGCACCATCCCTATTGGCGGTCGATCTCGCAGGGACGCCATCTCGGCTATTATAAAGGGCGGCGCAGCTGTTCCTGGATTGCCAGATGCTTCGATCCGAACGAGCGCGAGTATCTGACGAAACCGCTGGGAGCGGCGGACGATCACTTCCCGTCGGACGGAACGACGATCCTGAACTGGAAAGAGGCGCTGGAGCGGGCGCTCGAGTGGTTCGACACGCTCGCTGCCAATCAATTCAAGCGAGCCGATACCTATACCGTCGGCGACGCGCTCGATGACTATCTAGAGACGTTCACCGGCAAATCCCTCGAGAAGACGCGCCACACGATCGAGCGTCACATTCGTCCGGCGCTCGGCCACCGGAAAGTGAGGGAACTCACTACCGCGGAGCTTCGCAAGTTCCAGGCTGACATGGCGACGCGCCCGTCCGTCTACCGCGCAAACCGCTCAGGCTTCGCCAAGCCTCGCCCCGAAGACGCCGACAGCGTCCGGCGCGGCAAGGCCAACGCAAACCGCATCTTCACACCCTTGAAGGCAGCGCTTAACCGGGCTTTCAACGACGGCCGGGTTCCGGACGACACGGCATGGCGCCGAGTGAAGCCGTTTGCGAAAGTGTCCGTCGCACGCATCCGCTATTTCACGCCCGCCGAGATCGAGGCGCTCCTCGATGCAGCGGAGCCCTGGTTCAGGAAGGTCATGCAGGCTGCGCTCTTCACTGGCGGGCGCTGGTCGGAAGTCTATCAGATCAAGGTGCGCGATCTCGATCTGCGCAGCGGAACCGTCCACTTCCCTGAAACGAAGAGCGGCCGGCCCCGCTACGTCCATCTCACCGATGACGGCAACCGGTTCTTTGCACGCTGCTCCACCGGCAAGGGTCTCGCCGACCTGCTTTTCCTGAACCAGCACGGCCGCCCGCTTGGCCCCTCTCACCAGATCCGGCCTATGGCAGAGACCTGCGCAAAGGCCCGGGTTGAGCCCGCGGGATTTCATATCCTGAGGCATACCTACGGCTCGACGCTGGCAATGGCGGGCGTCCCGCTGGCCGTCGTCGCGGAATCCATGGGCCACGCCGACGAACGGATCACGCGCAAGCATTACGCGCATCTTTCGCCGTCCTATGTTCGGGATACGGTGCGTGCCGGCCTCGGCAGGCTCGGATCGTTCGCCGGCGGGGCGCTTCGGCTGCTCGAAACGGCCTGAGGGCACCTGGCTTTCGGCGACCAGCCTTACGCGATTTTACGCATAAACAGACGTTATGCTGCTTATCGCATATGACGATTCATGCTCTTGCGCCTGTCCATCGATGACATTCGTAAAGCATCCAAGCCAGCCTTCCGACCGGTCGAACGCGTCCTCCGGTGCCCCGCGCCGCATACCCATCAAGTCGTCAGCGGCGCTGCGCGCGACCGTCTGCGCCGCCTCGAGGCCTGACCTCGTCCCCGCCTGCTGGCGGCGCCGGCCCGGTCGCGCATGAAGTTCCTTCGACGTGCCCGTACACGAAGCGGCGAAGGCTCCCGACGAGGATCAAGGTCGAGCTTCCGACCTTCGCGAACTCGATGTCACCGCTCCGCATTGCGAGAAGCGCGAGCGCCAGCCGGCGGTCAGCTCCCAGTTCTCGCCCTTGATGTCGTGGACGACCGCCGAGCCGGTCCAGCTGAGCAGGGTCGGGACGACGAGCCCGACGCCCTTGCCGCTTCGGGTCGGCGCGAACGCCATCACATGCTCGGGGCCGTCGTGCCGCAGATAATGCCCGCCAAGCGTCCCCAGGAACACGCCGGCGTCGCCGAACAGCCCCGCCTCGCGGACCTCGCGCTCTCTCGCCCAGCGCGCCGAACCATAGGTGGTCACATTCGACGACTGGCGGGCGCGCCACAGCGAGCCCGCAATGGCCGCGGCGCAGCCGAGGAACCCGCTCGCCCCGGCGAGCGCGCCCGCTTTTTCGAAGACCCCGGGCGCATAGGCATCATAGTGGAACCACCAGCCGAACAGCGCCCACGGACGGTAGATCGGGAAATGCCCGATCTCGAACCAGCAGGAGCCGAGCTCGGGCTGGTAGGCGAGCATCGCCGCCGCCCATTGGGTCGCCGCCCAGAGACCGAGCGTCACGATCGCGAACACGATCAGGATCTGGCCGATCAACAGCCTGGTGGGCGTCATCCACGATCTCCCCGACCGGCCCTGCGCCGGTGGCGGGTAGGACTGGAGGACGGGAGCGAGTCGGCTGTAGCCGCTGCCCGGCGCAGCGAGGGGCCGCTCGACGAATCCCGCGCGCGGCGGGTCGCAAGCCGCTCGCAATCGCCCGAGGGCTCAAGTCACCCGGGAAGCGATCTTTCAGCGCACGCGGCGCGGCCGGCCTGCCGGCGCGATCGCGACATCAGCGGGTGCGCGGGCCCCACCCCGGTCGGCGTGGAGTTCGCCCCGGCGAAGACGCTTATTGTGTCGACATTCCCATCACCGATCCGAACTCGTCCGAGAAATGCTTGGTGAAGAAGGGACCCCAGTTCACGACAGTTTCGAGCGGCACGGCAAGAACCGCGACGATCCTGGTGGTGAGCTCATTCGTCACCGGGTTCAGCCGATGTTCGACGAGATTGAGCCGCGCGACCCCGGCGAGGACGCTGGCGCCCCTGATGTCGTCCGCATAGATCGTGGGAACCTCGACTCCGTCCGTCGCCCATGGCGCCTCCTCAGGCCTGACGACCATTCCTTCGAGCTCTTCGTCCTGCATTCATTCCTCCGATTGCGATGTTGACGCTCCCTCTCGTCGCCTGCCCGTCAACTCACTGCAACCCGGCAATTCGCCAATGGCGGCATCCATCCATGGCCGGCCGGCCGGGGCATGCCCGACGCCGCGCGCTACTGCCGGGGATTTGCTGACTTTCCGCCCCGGCGCCGGATCGGCTCTCGTCAGCCGGCCGGATCGATATTATCGGCCGGCGGGTTGCGAGCCCCGATTGGCGGACGCGGACGGGCCGGTCGAGAAGTGAGTTGCCATGCAGATTCCTGTGATAGAGACGGGCTATGAACGAAGCGAGCTTCGCCGGCTGGCCGGAGGTCCGGACCCTGTGATCCGCGTTGCGGCGGCGACCCGATGAAGGGAATTATCCTCGCCGGGGGCAGCGGCACTCGCCTGTATCCAGCCACGATCGCTGTTTCGAAACAGCTTCTGCCCGTCTTCGACAAGCCGATGATCTATTACCCGCTCGGCGTGCTGATGCTCGCCGGCATCCGCGACATCCTGATCATTTCCACGCCCGCCGATCTGCCCCGGTTCGAGGCGCTGCTGGGCGACGGCCGGGCGCTTGGCCTGAACTTCTCCTATGCCGAGCAACGCGAACCGCGCGGCCTCGCGGACGCGTTCCTCGTCGGCGCCGGATTCGTGGGCGACAGTGCGGTCGCGCTCATCCTCGGCGACAATATCTTCTATGGCGCGGGACTGATCGATGTTGTCCAGCGCGCTGCGGCTCGTGAGCGCGGCGCGACGGTCTTCGCCTACCGCGTCGAAGACCCCGAGCGCTACGGAGTGATCGAGTTCGATCCGCGAACCGGGGCTGGGATCTCGATCGAGGAAAAGCCCGCCAGGCCGAAATCCAACTGGGCTGTCACCGGTCTCTATTTCTATGACAACCGCGTGCTCGAGATTGCCGCGGGACTTCAGCCGTCCGAACGCGGAGAACTCGAGATCACGGACGTCAACAGCGCTTATCTCGATCGCGGCGAGCTTCGGGTCGAACGGATGGGCCGTGGTTTCGCATGGCTGGACACCGGAACGCATGACAGCCTCCACGATGCAGGCTCCTTCGTTCGAACGATCGAGAAGAGACAGGGGCTGAAGGTGATGTGCGTGGAAGAAATCGCCCTCGAACTCGGCTATCTGAGCCCGCAGCAGGTGCTCGAGCGCGCCGAGAGCCTGGGGCGTACGGATTACGCCGGTTATCTACGCCGGCGGGTTGCAGAATATGAATCCTCTTGAGCGGCGGCCCCTGGCGCTCCCCGAGCTCCTCGAGCTGATTCCCTATCGGTTTCAGGACGAGCGCGGGTTTTTCTCGGAAGTATGGAGCGACGAGCGCTTCGCCGCCGCCGGAATCGCCGCGACGTTCGTCCAGGACAATGTCTCGGTTTCCAAAACCAAGGGGGTGATCCGCGGGCTTCACTTCCAGGCGCCGCCTGCAGCACAGGCGAAGCTGGTACGGGTCTCGCGCGGAGCGGTGTTCGACGTGGGCGTCGACATCCGGCGATCCTCGCCGACATTCGGCCGCTGGGCCGGGGTGGTGCTCTCGGCGGAGAAATGGAACCAGCTCTACGTGCCCGAGGGGTTCGCGCACGGCTTCGTCACGCTCGAGGACGATACCGAGGTGAACTACAAGGTCAGCGCCGCGTACAGCCCCGAGAATGAGCGATCGATCCGCTGGGACGATCCCGCGATCGGAATCGAGTGGCCGATCGCAGTCCAGCCGACATTGTCGGCCAAGGACGAGGCGGCGCCGCTGCTCGCCGACGTCGAGACCGGTTTCCGGATATGAGCGGGATCCGGTCCGTCCTCGTGACCGGCGGCGCCGGGTTCATCGGAGGCGCCGTGTGCCGCCACCTCGTCCGGGGCGGCTATCGCGTGATCAACCTCGACAAGCTGACCTATGCGGCGGACACCGAAGCCCTGCGCGACATCGAGGGATCGGAGCGCTACGTTTTCCACCGGGCGGACATTTGCGACGGCCCGGAAGTGGTGCGCATACTGGCCGGCGAGCAACCTGACGCGATCATGCATCTGGCTGCCGAGACCCATGTCGACCGGTCGATCGACGGACCGGGGGTGTTCGTTCAGACCAACGTGGTCGGAACGGTTACCCTGCTCGACGCAGCGCTCGATTACTGGCGGAGCCTCGAGGGGCCCAGGCACGACCACTTCCGCTTCCATCACGTGTCGACCGACGAAGTGTTCGGCGAGCTGCCGTTCGACCAGGGCATCTTTACGGAGCAAACGCCCTATGCCCCGTCCTCGCCCTACTCGGCGTCGAAAGCGGCTTCCGATCATTTCGTCCGGGCCTGGCGCCAGACCTACGGCCTTCCCGTCGTGCTTTCGAACTGCTCCAATAATTATGGGCCGTTCCAGTTTCCCGAAAAGCTGGTTCCGCTCGTCATCCTGAACGCGCTGGAGGGCCGCGAGCTGCCGGTCTACGGCGACGGGCGCAATGTGCGCGACTGGCTCTATGTCGGCGATCATGCGGCGGCGCTCGAGCTGGTCCTGAACAGGGGCCGCATCGGTGAAAGCTACTCGATCGGCGGGCGCTCGGAACGCGACAATCTGACGGTCGTACAGAGCATTTGCGATCTCCTCGATTCGAGGGCGCCGCTTGCCGGCGGCCGCAGCCGGCGCGAGCTGATCCGCTTCGTTCCCGACCGTCCGGGGCACGATCGCCGCTACGCGATCGACCCGGGCAAGATCGAGGGCGAGCTCGGCTGGCGTGCAAGCGAGAGCTTCGAAAGCGGCCTCAAGCGGACCGTGGAATGGTTCCTCGACAACGAATGGTGGTGGCGCCCCATCCGCGAACGCAAATATGCGGGGGAACGCCTGGGCACGGCTTCGTGAAGGTGCTCGTGACGGGCGCCCACGGGCAACTCGCTCGCAGCCTTGCCGAGCGCGCAGCATCGCGCAGCGACATGCAAATGGTCGCGATCGGCCGGCCCGGGCTCGACCTGGCCCAGGAAGGAAGCGCAGCTCGCGCGATCGAAGCAGTCCGGCCCGACGTCATCATCAATGCGGCAGCCTACACGGCCGTCGACAAGGCCGAGGACGAGCCGCAGCTCGCATTCCGGATCAATGCCGAGGCCGCCGGCGAAGTCGCGTCCGCCGGTGCCCGGGTCGGCGCCGCGGTCATCCAGGTCTCGACGGACTATGTGTTCGACGGCCGGACCGAGGGACCCTATCGCGAGGACAGCTCAACCCATCCGCTTGGGGTTTACGGAGCGAGCAAGCTCGCCGGCGAGGAACGAGTCCGGGCCGCCAACTCGCGCCATGCGATCGTCCGCACGGCGTGGGTCTACAGCCCCTTCGCGAGGAATTTCGTCACGACGATCGTGGAGGCCGCGCGAACCCGCGACGTGCTGACCGTCGTCGACGATCAGGCGGGAAGTCCGACTTCGGCTCTGGACCTCGCCGAAGGACTGTTGCGGATGGCCGGAACATGGAACGGATCGCCGCAACTCGGGCTTGGCGAAACATACCATCTGGCGGGCGCTGGCGTGGCGAGCTGGTACGGCGTCGCCGAATTCGTCATGAGCGAGTGCCGCCGGCATCGCCTGGCCTGCGCCAGCGTTCGCCCCATCCGAACTGCCGACTGGCCGACCAGGGCCGCGCGCCCCGCCAGTTCGGTGCTCGATTCGGGCAAGTTCGCGGCGACGTTCGAATTCGCCATGCCGGACTGGCGCCAGTCGATGGCGGCCGTGGTCGCGCGCCTGGCCGGGGACGCGGTGCCCGGAAGCTGAGCGTTTCCGGCCGCGTCGGCCTCCAGCCGCGCCGCCCCGGCCAACTCCGTC
>NZ_WJSQ01000112.1 GCF_009720245.1 Sphingomonas segetis
CCGGCCCGCAAGCCGCGCCGGCGCCGGACGGCAAAGGGACCCGGCCGGGAAGATCTGCCGGGCCCCTGACCGGGCATGCCGGCCCCGTTCATCGCACGACGCCGGCGCCCGACCCGCTTACATCATCGCGTCAGGCAGTTACAATTCCTGCGTCAGTCCGGGCGACCGGTCCGGCCGTCGGCGCCCGGCCATCATTCTTCGCGTTCGTCTCTTGGATTTGCAGCGGGTAAGCGAGCCAACCCCCAGGTTCAGCCGGCGCGATTCGAGAACATCCTCACGACCCCGGCCGGGTCAGTTCAAGGTTGCGACGGCTCCGGCCCGACCGGGACCGCGCAGCCAACCGTCGACTCCAGCGCCTGGAGCGCGCTCCTTCGCAGGCACTCCAGCTTTTCGGTTGCGGCTGTCCCGTCTTCGTTCGGCGGCAGCAGCGATCCAATCGCGCTGAGCATCTGCACCGCAATGTCGAGTTTCTGCAGCCTGTCTCCATGCCGCGCCACCAGTGAAGCGTCGCTCGCGAGATCATCGGCGAGGGAGTCGAGCAGCGCCGAAATTCGGCAGATATCCTCGGCGAGCTTCGCTGCGGCATCGTACCCGGTGCCTGCGCCGGGCGGACCGAGCTTCGAATGCGGGAATGGCACTGCTCCGGCCCTGACGATCCCGACAAGCTCATCGACTCGCTGCTGCTCTCCATTGGCTGGAGGCGCCAGCCATCGCTGGACCTCGATCTGACGAGGAAATTTCAGTCCGCACCGACCCTGGGCGGACCAGGCAACCAGCGCATTTTCCGCGAGTGCGCCGCGAACCAGCCGCGCCGCCGAACCGGTGGGGGGGGACCACGTTGCCTTCCACGAGGGCGCCGCTGCTCGACATGTTCCTGATCTTTACGGGGATCGCAGCGCCTTCAACGTAAATCGCGGCGGTGAGATACATGCTTGCTCTCGGGGCGCACCGGCCATCGCCGGCGCGCTCCGAAGTCAGGTTCCCGATCATTGCTTTTTTTCCGAGCCAGTCCGGCAACGATAGCCGCTGATCGGTTAACAATCGCACCATCAAACCGTGTCCGATCGGCCCGATCGTCGAAGCGTGCGGAGATTCCGTGCAGGCGTCCGCAGCAAACCGACCGGACTGCCTGCGGCCCTTGTGAAAAGCGGGTGCACCGAGCAGCACCCGCCCTCCCCTGCTGCGATTCGACACGCTGGAGGAACAGTGTCGCGGCAAATCCTACATCTCAAGTCAAAAATCGCGACCCGACTACCCGAAATCTAGGGCTTGCGCCGGACGGACCAGATGACGGCCGAAAGGCCTGTCAGCAGGGCTGCCAATCCGAGCAGGGTGGATGCGTCCAGAACGAGCATAAGCGACTCCCCGGCGCTCATGTTCCTTATTTGTTCTCATGTAGGAAAGCGGAAAGATGCGGAGCGTGACGTGCGGCCGTCGACCGGCGGCCTTTCCTTGCGCTTGCGCGACAAGCAGCGGCGCGGATGCCGATCCCCGTCCTCGTCTCGCGTCATGCGCGCAGGGCGCGGCGCCTCGCCCCGTGAACAACAATCGCGAAGGAGAGTTCGTCCGGGGCGAGTTCCCGCTGCGGCTGAAAGGACCCGGCAATGCAGCCAGACGTGTCGGCGTCCTGTGACGGCGCCCTCTTCCCGACATTCTTCATGGCCGGGTTCGAATGCTCGACCTTCATCTGGAAGGACAATGAGCGAAAGGATTATGTCGCCGCGACCGGCCACGACCGTCATTTGAAGAACGATCTGGCGGCCGCGATGGACCTCGGAATCGGGGTCGTGCGCGAAGCGATCCGCTGGCCCCAGGTCGACCTCGGCGGCGGACGCTACGACTGGTCGAGCGTCAGGTCGGTCCAGGACGCGGCGACCGAATGCAAGATCACGCCGATCTGGGACTTGTGCCACTATGGTTTCCCGGACGGTTGCGATCTGTTCTCGGACGAATGCGTCGAGCGCTTCGCAAATTATTGCCGCGCCGCGGCCGAGTTCGCGACCAGCAGCGCGAAGGGACCATATTTCTTCACGCCCATCAACGAGATCACATTCTTTTCGGCGGCGGCCAGCGACCTTGCATGGATGTATCCGTTCGCGAAGGGTCGTGAGAAAGAGCTCAAGCGCGCCCTCGTGCGGATGGATATCGCCGGGGTGAAGGCAATCAGGGAAATCGAGCCCGACGCGCGGATGGTGCACGTCGATCCCATCGTCCACGCCGTGCCGCCGCCGAACCGTCCCGATCTTGCTGATGAAGCGCTTGAGGAGGAGCATCGCGATGCGATGGAGGCGTGGGACATGCTTTGCGGGCGTATTTCTCCGGAACTCGGCGGCTCACCCGAAATCCTCGATATCGTCGGCGTCAACGTCTATCACTACAGCCAGGTCCAGCTGAACGCGGACAAGAAGCGCCAAACCCTCGGCCCCCGAGATCCTCGCAGGAAGCCCTTGAGCGAGCTGCTCGAATTCGCGTGGGACCGTTACAATCGGCCGATCATCATCGGGGAAACCAGCGGGTACCAGGACACGCGCGCTGAGTGGCTGCGAATGACCATGGAGGAGTCGCTGAAGGCGCTCAACGCCGGCGTCCGCCTGCACGGAGTCTGTCTGTACCCGTTCGTGGACGTTCCGGACTGGTGGACCCAGAAATGGGCGAAGATCGGCATCTACGACGTGGCCGACAAGGACAGCTTCGAGCGCATCCCGTGCGATGCCTATATCGCCGAGCTCCGCCGCTGGCAGAAGACACTCGACCAGCCCGAAAATGTCGAAGCGGACGGCTATGGCAACCGCTGGGGACGTGTCCAGCTGGCTGAAGTCCAAAGATATGCGGCGAAGTGGGCGAAGGAAGGGGCGCCCCCGACCGAGGTGCCGGCCTGACGCGGAGATTTGCACAAATGCTCGCGGCCGTTTTTCCGGCGCCACCGCGCCGGCTCGCAGGTTCTCCGCCACGCGATCGGCCTCGCGGGACGTTCGGGCGAGCCAAGCCGCAGCCATGGTGGCTGCATCATCCGGCGAGCACGGGCGCACGATGATTGCGGAAAACGTCGTCGCCGGGCCGGTGGTCGGGCCGGTCGGCGAAGCCAAGCAGCTTGCGCTGGAGCGCCCAGTCGAGCGGAAGGTCCACGGTCATCAGTCTGCGGCCTGTAAGGCCGGCGGGCTGCGTGCCGTCGAGAATGGCGGTGATGATATCGGGCGCAAGATAGTTGAGCCGGAGCTTCCGCTCGAACGTCACCGGTGCGAGCTTGCGCACCCTCGCAAGCTCGGCGATGGAGCTGTCGCGCTCGCTGTCGACGACCGACTGAAGCTGCCGGGCCTCGCGCACGAGCCGGATGAGCCGCGCCGACGGATGAGCCTGCTGCCCGGCCCGGCGTGGCTCGATGGGCAATGTGAACCGCCTCATATAGCGAACCGCACATGCCGGAATATCGACAAGCTCCGTCGCGTGCGGCCGTCCCCAGGAATCGGGTGAGCCTTTGAACATGCCCGACCGGCCCCAGCCCAGAAAGTCGGCGATCTCCTGCTTGCGAAGCACCAGCTTCACGCGTTCGCGCGACAGCTCGATGCGGCAGATCAGGGCGAGCAGGATCGCCCGAACCCGTCGCCGCTCCGACTGCTGCAGGCGCGCTGCGGCCCCGCCCCCCGCAGCGGCCAGGCCATCGAGGTCACGGCCGAAGTAGCCGATGCCGAGCAGAATGGAGCGGACCCGTTCCCGGTCGCACAGGAGCGCGCGGATCGAGGCCAGGACAAGGGCTTCGAGCTCGTCGGCATTGGCGCGGAACCGCCGGATGTGGTGCCGTCTGCCCCATTCGTTCTGGTTCGAGAAATAATAGCGGTGGCACTTCCTGCCGCGCCAGTTGTCATGCCTGCAGCACATCAGCCGCCCGAAGGAATCGAACATCATTCCGCGCAGCAGATCCCCTTTCGGGATATGCACGACCGTTTGAAGCTTCCGGGTCGACCGGAGTGCCTGGACCTTGTCCCAGATCTCCTTGCTGACGATCGGCGAATGGACCCCGTCGTACAGCTGGTCGAGGTGCTTGACCTTGCCGACGTAGAGCGGGTTCTTCAGAACGTGATAGATGATGCCGATGTTGAGCGGATTCCCGCCGACCTGCCGCCCGTCGCGTGTGGTTCGGACCTTCGTGACGACGCCCGCTTCGCTGCAGTCCTGCAATACCGCATGATAGGATTTGAGTTCGAGGAAGCGATTGTAGATGCGCCGCACCGCCGCGGCTTCCCTGCGGTTGATGCGAAGGCGCCGGTCGACGAGGTCGTAGCCGAACGCCGGGTGGCCGCCGACGAACATCCCGCGCTGGCGCATGGCGCCGAACTTGTCCCTCAGGCGGTCGGCGAGCATCTCGCGTTCGAACTGCGCGAAGGTGAGCAGGACATTGAGGATGAGCCGGCCCATGCTGTCGTCCGTATCGAAATTCTGTGTGATCGAGACGAACACCACGTCATATTGCTCGAACAGGTCGAGCAAGCGGACGAAGTCGCGAAGGCTCCGCGTCAGCCGATCGAGCTTGTAGATGAGGATGACGTCGACGAGGCCGTTCTCGACATCGGCCAGCAGCCGCTGAAGCGCGGGCCGGTCGAGCGTCGCGCCGGAATGACCCGCATCGTCATAATGGGCCGGCAGCTCGGTCCAGCGCCGGTGCGCCTGGCTCGTCAGAAAGGCTGAGCAGATCGCCCGCTGCGCATCGAGCGAGTTGAACTCGCTGTCGAGGCCCTGCTCCAGGCTCTTCCTCGTATAAATGGCGCACCGCTTCGGCGCCGCAGGCGATTGCGTTCGGGCGAATGCCGACATGGCGCTGCCTCGAAATCTGCCCGCTCCTGTGCGGTCATAGCACCGCCCGACCGGCCATTCGACTCAAGAGACCGAAGTTCAGTGCTGTTCCTGCAAGGCTCCGTCTCGGGCGCATCGGGCGCGCAGTGCCGGTGCATTCTCCCTGCGCAATCGCGATCTCCTACGCCGAGACTGCGGGAGCGACGTGAAGGACCATCGTTTCGTCGACGGACATCATGGTCATGTTGGACTGGAAGCCGTAGCCTCCGTGCGCGAATGGTTCGGCCATTGCCAGCGCGAGCGTGAGATCGCCGTGATGATGGCCGCTGTCGCCCATGGCGCTCAGCAATGAATCGATGTCCGGTTTGCCCCCGGGTCCGTTCGACAAAACATCGGATAAGATTTCGGTCAGCTTTGCCGGCTCGCCGTCGTGCGTTGCCGGAACCCCACCAGTCTTCCCGATGCTGTGGTGAGCGATGCCGGCCATTGCGGCCTCGAGCATGTCGGCGGAGATCGCCGGCATGGCGCCGGCGAACGCAAGCGGCTCCGCCGCCGGCGGCTGCGGGGCGTCGGTCCCCGACGCCAGCTCACTCAGCTCCCTCGGAGCGTGCTCGGAGGCAAATGCACCAGGCTGCGAGTGCGAAAGCTCTCCGAACCGAACCCCCTCATGCATTGCCGGCGCGTCCGCTGCCTCGTGAAGCGGCATCCGGCTTTCGCCCGAGAGTGAATGGTCCTGCTGCTCAACTCCGATCGTGAGCGCGGGCGCGCCAAGCGGGCCCTGGTGGGGTTCCGCCGGATCGGGAATGCCGACGTCTGCCGCATGGGTCTGCGCAGCCGCAGGAAGCGCCAACAGGCCGGCCGCGGCCACGGCTCCGAACAGCACGCTGTTCGCAGTCAGGGCCGACCCGGAACGCGTCTGTGCGTCCGGGGCCCTGTCCCCCGTCACGAACACCGCGTCGGCGAGCACGCCGGTTGAGCCGTCGCTCCGGGTATAGCTTCCGGTGCCGACAACCTGCACATCGCCGCCCGCGGCCGAATAGCCGACGCCGTCGCTGCTCAGCGAGATGCTGGCGATGCCGAGCGCGGTGAGCCCGGTCATCTCGCCCGCCTCAACCACTCCGTTGCTGTTTGCGTCCTGCCATACCTGGAAGTCGGCAAAGGAGGCGTCCGCCGAGGTCAGCTGGCCGTCGTGGTTGCTGTCGTAAACAGCGAGTCCCTGAAGGTCGCTGCCGCCGGTCGCGAACACGATCTCGCTGGCGCTGGCCTGCCCATCATGGTTGGCGTCGCGGACCAGGATGCCGTCGTTGCCTGCGACCCAACCGGTTCCGACCTGCCCATAGCCATAGCCATAATCGAACGTGGCGCCCGCATCCGTGCCGATGAAGCTAACCTGCCCGTCTCCGTCCATGTCGAGGGCGACGGGTGCCGCCCCCTTGGTGAGAACGGCGGTGGCCGAGGTCCCCGGTCCCGTCGAATAGCTGACGGTCGCGGTAGTCACACCGGTATTGATGTGCGCCGCCTTCACGTAATTGTCCCCGCTGCCATCGGCATCGATTTCGATGTCACCGGCAGCGGTGAACCGGACAAATCCGCTCGTCCCAGCGGCTGTCGTCAAAAGCGCGGTGATGTCGATGATTTCTCCCGACTCATAGTCGGTGATCGTGTCGAACGTCGCGGCATCGGTAAGAACGAACGTGTCGACGTTGGTGCCGCCGACGCCGCCGGTGAGCGTGTCGGCGCCCGCGCCGCCGATCAGCGTGTCGTTGCCCGCTCCGCCATTGAGCGTGTCCGTCCCGGCATCGCCCTTCAGGATGTCGTTGCCGTCATTGCCGTTGAGCGAGTCGTTGCCTCCGCCGCCGCGAAGCTCATCGGCAAGATTCGACCCGTTCAGCGTGTCATTGAAATTTGTGCCGACAACGCCTTCCATGTTCTTGTAATTGTCGCCCGTAGAGCTGCTGAGCCCGATGGAGCTCAGGTTCACCGTCGTCGCCGTTGAGCTTTGGGTCAGCGTGAAATTGATGCCAGTGGAGCCGTCCGACAAATCGATGAGGTCGAACTGGCCTGAATCGCCCTGCCCGTCGAGCGTGTCGTTGCCCGCACCGCCGCGCAGGATATCGGCTCCCGATCCGCCGACAAGTGTGTCGGTGCCACTTCCACCGACCAAAGTATCGGGTGCGGTGCCACCGTCGAGCTGGTCGTTGCCACCGCCTGCATCGAGGTAGGAACCTTGGTAGGTTCCGGCAGTATAGCCGCCGTCAACGGCCAGGTCGTATCCGGGATTGGCATTAACGACGTCAAACGAGACGGTCCCTACCGAACCGTCGGCGAGTGTGTAAGTGAACGACAGCGCGCCGGCTCCAACGCCGGTCGTGGCGTCATAAATGAAAGTTTGCGTGGCCGCATCGAACGTCAGAGCGCCAGCGGTGAGCGCCGCTCCACCCACGGAGACGACTTGCTGGTTCACAAGATCGTTTCCAGTCAAGACGTCCGTCGAAAATGTGCCGATCGTACCAGTCGAGATGACCAGCTTGTCGCTCACCGCATTATTGCTGTCGTTGACGTTATCCACGTTGACCGTGATGTCCTGGGAGTCCGTCAGCCCACCGTCATTTGCCGTGACCGTGACCAGGTAGCTGTTGTTGTGGTCCGCATCCGTCGGGTTCTCGAAGTCTGGCGCGCTGGCGAAGGTCAACACGCCTGCTGCGCTGATCGTGAACTTCGAGGCATCGGCACCCGAGAGCGAATAGGTGATCGCCTGATTCTCACCGTCATCCAACACGGAGACCGTGGTCACGGCCGTGCTGTTCTCGTTGATGCTGATCGTCGCAGTCGCTCCGGCGCCGTCCGAATTGATCGACGGCGCAGCATTAACATCCGACACCGTCACGGCGACCGCCTGCGTGTCGGCCAGCGTGCCGTCGGAAGCCTGCACGACCACGTCATAGACATTATCGCCCGCCACCGACGACCCCCCCGCCGCGTCGGTCGGGTTCTCGAAGTCGGGCGCCGTGACAAAGCTAAGCACTCCGGTGCCCGCGTCGATCGTGAACTTGGCTGCGTCGGCGCCGCCAGCGATCGAATAAGTAACGGTCGGCCCATCGACGTCGCTCGAGGTTACGGTCGTGACTGCAGTGCTGTTCTCGGCGACGCTGATGCTTGCGCTGTCGCTGCCGCCATTGGAGGTGATTGCCGGCGAATCGTTCACGGCGGTGACGTTGAGATCCACCGTGACCGTGTTTCCGTCGGCGCTGCCGTCGTTGGGCTTGTAGGTGAAACTGTCCGGACCGTTATAATCGGCTTGGGGCGTATAGGTGAAGCTGCCGTCCCCGTTGAGCGTCAGCGTGCCGTGCGCAGGTCCGTTGACGAGAACGGCGCTCAGCGCATCGGCCTCGGCGTCGGTGTCGTTGGCGAGCACTCCAGGGGCCGCAATGACCAATGGCGTGTCCTCCGCGGTCGTGTAGCTGTTTGCCGCGGCGACAGGCGCGTCATTGGTCCCGGTGATGTTGATGGTGACGCTGGTTTCGGTTCCGTCGGCCGAGCTCACCGTAAACGTATCGGTATAAACCTGGCCGGCGACGAACTCGTCGTGGGCGCCGTCGGCGACATAGGTCCAGTTGCCATCCTGGTCGATCGAGAAGCTGCCGTAGCTGCCCGCCGTGCTGCTCTGCGCAACAAACGTCTCGGGGCTGTCGACGTCGGAGATGGTCAGCGTGCCCGAGGTGCTGATTGCCGCCGCCGTGTCGCCCTCGGTGAGTTCCTCGCTCGCCGAGGAGAGGGCCGCCAGGTCGTTCGTGCCGGTGATCGTTACCGTCACCGTCTGCGTGTCGCTGCCGCTGTGCCCGTCGCTCGCACTGAGCGTGTAGGTCAGCACCAGGGTCTCGCCCGCCGCCAGATAGTTGAACGCCTCCGGCGACGAGCTGAACGACCAGCCAAGGCTGCCCGCAGTCCCGTCCGCCGCATTGCCGCTCGCGCCGCTCAGGCTCAGCATCGCCAGCAGGTCCGCGTTGCTGATCCCGCCGTCGCCCCCAGTGCCCGACGCCGCCACCGAGGTGACGCTCACGTCGACCGTGTCGCTCGTGTCCGAGTCGCTCACCGTCAACGTCCCCGAGGCGCTGAGCGCCGCATCGGTTTCATCAACCGACGCCGACGCGCTGTCGAGCGCTCCAACGCTGATGTCCGGCTGATCGTTCGTGCCGGTGATCGTCACCGTCACCGTCTGCGTGTCGCTGCCGCTGTGCCCGTCGCTCGCACTGAGCGTGTAGGTCAGCACCAGGGTCTCGCCCGCCGCCAGATAGTTGAACGCCTCCGGCGACGAGCTGAACGACCAGCCAA
>NZ_WJSQ01000113.1 GCF_009720245.1 Sphingomonas segetis
GGCGGCCTGCTGCTGTGGGTGCGGGCACGCGACCGCGGTGACGAAGCGCGCGCAATCGCCATCCTGCGCAAGCACGCCGGCGACCAGCTCCGCGCACACGGCGCGTTCCTCGCCGCCGCCTGAGCCTGCCGCGCCGCCATTTTGGGCCGAGGCTCGGGAACCTGCGGATGAGCAGCGGAACCGACGCGATGCGGCTCCGTTGGCCCAGTATCGTATCGGGAACCGAAACCCGGGAAGCGAAATGCCGAGCAGACTGGCGCCGGCGCTACTTGCCATCGCTTTGGCGGGCTGCGGCGCAGACGATCATGCGAACAACCAGGCCAACGGAGGAGCAACCGTGGACAATGCCACCCTTACGAAACTGGAACTGACCAGTGATGCCTTTCAGGACGGCGAGCCTATCCCGACGCAATTCACCTGCGACGGCGCCGACGACACGCCCGCGATGCGCTGGGGCGAGCCGCCCGACGGCACGAGGGGCTTCGCCCTCGTGATCGACGATCCCGACGCGCCGAGCGGCACCTTCCGTCACTGGGGCGTGTTCAACATCCCGGCGTCGGCGCGCTCGATCGGCGGCGCGGCCGAGCACGCCGGCACCGAAGTCGCCAACGATTTCGGCAAGTCCGGTTACGGCGGCCCTTGCCCGCCCCGAGGCCACGGCACCCATCATTACCATTTCAAGCTGTTCGCGCTTGACACTGACAAGCTCGATCTGCCGCCCAATTCGAAGGTCGCTGACGTGGAGAGTGCGGCGCGGAAGCATGCGATTGCCGAGGGTGAACTGGTCGGGACCTACGAACGGAAATAGTTCACGCGGAGCCGTGGAGAAGGAAGGATTTTCACGCGAAGGCGCGAAGGCCGATTTCTCCTGCCCGCAGTTTCAGAGACGCGCGAACAGGATCGCGACGTAGGACGAGAAGCTCGCAACGCCGAAGATGGCCAGCGCCAGCTGGGCCTTGCGCCCGCGGAAGAGGATGCCTGCCACAGCCGCCGCCGCGAACAACAAATGAAACGCCAGGTTGAGCGGCGACGTCAGCCGGTGCTGAAGCACCAGATCCTTGGCCAGGCTGCTCGTGAGCATGGCGATGAGAAACAGGAAAAAGGCCTTGCGGTGGCGGTCGAAATGGCCGGCAAGATCGACCCGCTCTTCCGCGGGAACGTCCGGAAGGACGAGTGCCGAAAGCATGTAGATCAGGCCCATCTGGATGAGGATGATACCGAAATCGGCGAAGTCCCAATCCGTGCGGGTGTTCAGCCCGAAGCTCGCCCACCAAGCCTGAGCGGCGAACAGGAGCACGAGACCGCTCCAGATCAGCGCCGCCGGGTCCGCGCGCACCCTCCCGCGCGCGAGCAGCAGCGCGCGATAGCCTTGCAACACTTGGGTGACCGCCAGCCCGAGGATGATCGACAACAGGACCGAGAGATAGCTGAACGCGTCCATCACGGGTTTTCGGCGCGGATGCGATGGCTGGCGAGGCGCTCGTAATAGGGCCTGCACCGATCGGCGAGGCGTTTCGCGTCCGCCGGCAGCGAGAGGGGGTCGCTGTCCGGCGCACCGAAACCGGTGCTCTTCTCAACAGCGCCGTACCAGTGCGCGGCCCACACTCCGTCGCTGTCGCGGCGGCCGGGCGCCCAACTCAGCATTGCCGCGTCCCACGGAATGCCGAGCGCCTCGCACAATCTCGAGAGAACCGCATCCGGGTTCGCCAGCACGTCATTGGCATCGATCACCGGCGGCACATGACCGAGCCGGCCGGCCTCCCGCTCGAAAAATTCGGCCTGCCTCTCGAGCCCGAAATCCTCGAATGCGCCGGTCTCGCGCTTGCGCAGGTAGGAGGCGATCATCCGTTCCGGATCGCGGATCAGGAATGCGTGGGTGAAGCCGGCGAAATCGTCGTAGCCGACCGGCCCTGTCATGTGGTGCCACATGTGCTTCTGGTACCAGACCGGCGAGCGGTCGGCCGCATCGCCGGACAGGGCCTCCATCACGCTGCGCCAGTCGCAGTCCATGCTCGCGATGACCTCGTCGCGCATTGGATGATCCGCGCCGCTATGCTTGAGAAAGCAGCCGTAGAAGGGCTCGTCCGAAACGAAGGTGTCGGACCTGCTCCCGAAACTGCGCATCATCGCCGTGGAGAGATTCCGAGGCCCCGACCACATCGCGATGCGGAGCGTCACGGACGCACCTGCTCCTCCACATCGCTGTCGAGGCGCTCGGCGTAGAGCTGCCGCAGCCGCTCGACGACGGGTCCGCGGCACTGGAGGGTGCGCCCGTCGATCTCCCTCACCGGTACGATGCCCGCGAAGGTGCCGGTCGTGAACGCCTCGTCGGCACCGTAGACGTCGGTCAGCGAGAAGTCCTTTTCGAGCGCGGGAATGCCCGCTTCGCGCGCGATTTCGAGCGTCAGCCCGCGAGTGATTCCGCCGAGGCAGTACTTCCCACTCGACGTCCACACCTCGCCCTTGCGAACGATGAAGAAATGGGTCGAGTTGCAGGTCGCGACGAAACCGTTGGGGTCGAGCATCAGCGCCTCGTCGGCGCCGGCCTGGGTCGCCTGGATCGAGGCGAGAATGCAATTGAGCTTCGAATGCGAGTTGATCTTCTGATCCTGCACCGCCGGGTCGCCGCGGCGGACATGGACGGTGAACAGCTTGAGCCCGCGTTCGTACACGGCCGGATCGGGCTCCTTGTATTCGGGGATGATGACGATCGTCGCGCCGCCGACCACCACGCGCGGATCCTGGTAAGGCGTCGCGCGAACGCCGCGCGTCACCATCAGCCGGACGTGAACGCCCTCGTTCATGCGGTTGGCATCGAGCGTGGCGTAGAGGCGGCCGATCAACCCCTCGCGGCTGAGCCCCACGTCCATGGCGATCGCCCTGGCGCCTTCGAACAGGCGGTCGAGATGGCGGCCCAGGAATGCGAGCTTGCCCTTGTGGACGCGCAGGCCCTCCCAAACGCCGTCGCCGAGCATGAAGCCGCTGTCGAACACCGACACGACAGCCTCCGCGCGGGGCTTGAGCTCGCCGTTGACGCTGACCAGGATCGAAGCGTTGCGCGGGTCGGAGACGTCGTGCATCGACTTGGCCATCGCGGCTATTCCGTCGTCCCGCCGTCCCATTCCTCGGCGTGATGGCGCGCTTCGGCTTCTTCCCTGGTCGCCTGGACGACGCCGTCCTTGTGCTCGGGCGGCGCGTAGATGGTGTAGAGCCGAAGCGGCTGCGATCCCGTGTTGCGGACATTGTGCCTTGCACCCGCGGGCACGATCACCGCGAAATCGTCCTCGACGGGGTTCGCAACGCCGTCGATGTCGACCACGCCCGAGCCCTCCTCGATCCGGAAGAACTGGTCGCGGTCGGGGTGGACCTCCGCACCGATGTCGCAGCCGGGCGGCAGCGTCATCAGCACGAGCTGGAGGTTGTGACCCGTATAGAGGACGCGCCGGAAATCCTCGTTCTCGACCGTCCGCTTCTCGATATTGTCGCAATAGCCTTTCAAGATAGCCTCCTCTGGTCCGGCGCGCCGCCCCCCGCTTAGTGGTTCCGGCGTTCGGCGGCGCCGTGCATGGGCCGAACGAACAGGCGGCGCACTTCGGGCCAGCGCTCCTGCGCTTCGTCCTCGATGCGGCACACCACTTGCTCGACGTCGCCAGCGCGGATGTCGTCGTCGAAGTCAACGTTCATCATCACCGTGATCTGGTCCGGCGACGAATGAACGGTAAGGACGTCGCCGACGCCCACCACGCCGGGCATGGTGCAGGCGAGGTCGTGGAGGGCCTGGGCGATCTCCGGGTCCGCTGCCTCCCCGATCAGCAGGCTCTTCGATTCATAGGCGAGCAGGGCCGCGGTCATCCCGAGAATGATGCCGATCACAATCGATGCCGCGCCGTCGAAGAACGGGTTGCCGGTAATCTGCGCGAGCATCAGCCCGACGGCCGCGGCGATGATGCCGGCCATCGCCGCGCCGTTCTCGAGGAGCACGATGAAGCCGGGCGGATCCTTGGACTGCCGCACGGCCTGGAGCCATCCAAGCTTCCCGCGGGCGGCGTTGAACTCGCGATAGGCTTCGATCGTCGACCAGCCCTCGAGGAAGAAGGCAACGAGCAGGACGGCGTACGCGATCAGCGGCGAGACCGCCGGCTCGGGCTCGGCGATGTGGATGATGCCTTCGTAGATCGACACGCCCGCGCCAAGCGAGAAGACGAGCACGGCGACGACGAAGCTCCAGAAATAGAGCTCGCGGCCGTAGCCGAACGGGTGAATTCTGTCGGGCGGCTTCTTCGCGGCGTGTCTGCCCCACATCAGCAGCAGCTGGTTGGTCGAATCGACCACGCTGTGCACGCCTTCGGTCAACATCGCCGACGAGCCGGTGATCGCGGCCGCGACGAACTTGGATATGGCGATGCCGAGATTCGCGAGCAGCGCGACGACGAGAGTGCGGGTACTGGCGGTCGGCGAGCTCACCGGATCGCGCCGCGTCCCTTGACCAGCTCGCCGCCCTTCACGACCACGTCGACTCGCTCGAGCAGGGTAACATCGCGTAGCGGGTCGCCGGCGACTGCTATGAGATCGCCGTAGCGTCCCGGCTCGATCACCCCGACGTCGCTGCGCCCGAGCGCTTCGGATGCCCGGACGGTCGCGGCCTGAATGGCCTGGATCGGGGTCATGCCCCACTGCACCATCTTGGCGAACTGCTTCGCATTGTCGCCGTGGGGGTAGACGCCCGCGTCGGTGCCGAAGATCATCTTCACGCCCGCCCTGACCGCGCGCTGGAAGGTCTGGCGCTGCTTGAGGCCGATCATCCGCTCCTTGTCGAGGCTCTCCTGCTCGGTCCCGTTCGCTGTGCCCGTCGCGAGGATGTAGTCGTCGTTGTAAATGTCCATGTCGAACCACGTGCCGTGCTGCTTCGCGAGCTGGATGGTCGCGTCGCTGGCGAGGCTTGCATGCTCGATGGTGTCGATTCCGGCGAGGATCGCGGTACGGATGCCCTCGTCGCCGTGAGCGTGCGCGGCGACCTTGAGGCCGAGCATGTGCGCCTCGTCGGCGATCGCCTTCATCTCCTCGAGCGTCATCTGCTGCGCGCCCACGCTGTCGCCGAGCGAGAAGACGCCGCCCGTCGCGCAGATCTTGATGACCTCGGCGCCGTATTTGTGAACCCAGCGCACCTTCTCACGCGCCTGCTCAGGGCTGGTGACGATCCCCGGCCCCTGGTCGTCGGCGCCGAGCGACGGCGGAAGCCCGTTGGTATCGTCGCAATGCCCGCCCGTTGCGCCGAGCAAATAGGTCGCCGGGACGATCCGCGGCCCGACGACCCAGCCGCCGTCGATCGCTTGTTCGAGCGCGACATCGTCGAAATCGGGCGATCCGACGTTGCGCACTGTCGTGAATCCGGCGTCGATCGTCTTGCGCGCATTGACCGGCCCGATCGTCGCCCAGAAGCCGTCGGTATATTTGAGCCCCTGGTAGCCGCCGATCTCCGCCAGGCTGTTGAGGTGGACGTGCATGTCGATGAGGCCGGGCAGCAGCGTCTCGCCCGGCAGGTCGATATGCTTCACGCCCGCCGGAAGCTGCATCGACGCGAGCTGTCCGACCTGCTGGATCCTGCCGTCGTCGCCGATGAGGATCGCGGGATGATCGACGTAGCGGCCGGTGGTCACGTCGAGCATGCGATCGGCGGTGACCACTGTCGCGGCTTGTGCAGCAGTCGCCGTCAGCGATGCTGCGGCTGCCAGAAGCCAAACCTTCATCAACCCCACCCTTCGAATGTTCGCGAATGTTCGCAGTGATGCGCAGCAATTTCCTGCTGCAGGAGCCGTCGCCAACCCCGCTGTGCACGGCTGCGCGCCATGGCACAATCAGCAACCTGTAGGACAGGTCAAATGTGGATTACCCGTCCGAACGCGGCGAGCACGCTTTCGTGCATCATCTCGGACAAGGTCGGGTGCGGGAAGACGGTCTGGATGAAGTCGGTCTCGACCAGCTCGGCGGTCTTGCCGACCGTATAACCCTGGATCAGCTCGGTGACCTCCGCGCCGATCATATGCGCGCCGAGCAATTCGCCGGTCTTCGCGTCGAAAACGGTTTTGACGAACCCCTCGACCTCGCCGAGCGCGATCGCCTTGCCGTTTCCGATCGCCGGGAATTTTCCGACCTTCACTTCATAGCCGGCTTCCTTCGCCTTGGCTTCGGTCAGCCCGACGCTCGCGACCTGCGGACGGCAGTAAGTGCAACCCGGGATGTTCTTCGGGTCGGTTGCGTGCGGGTGGACGTCCTTGTTGCCGAGCTCCTGCGCGATCGCCTCGGCGGCGGTGACGCCCTCGTGGCTCGCCTTGTGCGCGAGCCACGGCGGCGCGGTCACGTCGCCGATCGCCCAGATGCCGGGGACGTTGGTGCGGCACAACGGGTCGGTGTCGATATGGCCCTTGGTGGTTTTCACGCCGAGCGCCTCGAGCCCGATGTTCTCGGTGTTGGGAAGGATGCCGACCGCGACGATGCAGTGGCTGAAGCGCTGCTCGCCCGACTTGCCGTCGGATGTCTTGATGACCGCCGCGACCCCCTTCGCTTCGGGCTTGAGGCTTTCGACGCCGGCGGAGGTGAGGATGGTCAGCCCCTGCTTCTTGAGGCTCTTGGCGAGCTGGTCGCTGACCTCCGTATCCTCCACGGGGACGACGCGGTCGAGCATCTCGACCACGGTCACCCTGGCCCCGAGGTCGGCGTAGAAGCTCGCGAACTCGATCCCGATCGCGCCCGAGCCGATGACCAGAAGCTCGGTCGGCATGTCGGGCGGGGTCATCGCGTGGCGATAGGTCCAGATGCGCTTGCCGTCGGCCTTGGCGAACGGCAGGTCGCGCGCCCGCGCGCCGGTCGCGACGATGATGTGTTTCGCTTGCA
Source organism: Sphingomonas segetis (assembly GCF_009720245.1). Classification (GTDB taxonomy): domain Bacteria; phylum Pseudomonadota; class Alphaproteobacteria; order Sphingomonadales; family Sphingomonadaceae; genus Sphingomicrobium; species Sphingomicrobium segetis. Next base: position 6,892 of record NZ_WJSQ01000113.1, read on the forward strand.
GCTCGGTCGTCTTGCCGTCGGCTCCGGCGACGCTGAGTTTGTCCTTCTCGGTCAGCTTGCCCTCGCCCATCACGACCGCGATCTTGTTCTTCTTCATCAGGTGCGTGACGCCCTGATTGAGCTGCTTGGCGACCGCCCGGCTGCGAGCGACCACCTTCCCGATATCGAACGACGGCTTGTCGTTGCTGAGCCCGTAAGCGTCGGCATGCTTCATCAGGTGCAGCACCTCGGCCGAGCGCAGCAGCGCCTTGGTCGGGATGCACCCCCAGTTGAGGCAAATCCCGCCGAGCAGCTCGCGCTCGACGATCGCGGTCCTGAGCCCGAGCTGGGCAGCGCGGATCGCGGCGACATAGCCGCCGGGGCCGGAGCCGAGGACGATGAGGTCGTAGGTGTCAGCCATTGGATGCTCCGCTTAGCCCCTCTCCCCTTGCGGGAGAGGGGTTGGGGAGAGGGGGCGAACGCAGAGCCGAAAGAATCAGCTCGCCCACTCCTTCTTCATTTTCGAATATGTCGTTGTTCCAGAACCGCAGGATGCGAAACCCCTGTGCCTTCAAATAGGCATCACGCCGTTGGTCGTGCTCGCTCTCCGCATGTTGGCCGCCGTCAACTTCGATGATCAGCCGCCGCGCAAAGCAGACGAAGTCCACAATGTAGAAGTCCAGCGGAACTTGCTGTTTGAACTTGTGGCCTGAGAAGCGGTGCGCCCTCAGCAACTGCCAGAGCCTGTGCTCCGCTTCGGTGGACTGAGACCGCATTGCCTTCGCTCTCGATCGGAGCTTGGAGATGCGACGCGCCCTCTCCCTGCTGTCGCTGCGCGACAGCTTTCCCTCTCCCGCGAGGGGAGAGGGGCTAGTCACTGGAAACCTCCCTCGGCTTGCCTGCTTCATCGAGCGCGACGAAGGTGAACTCGCCCTCGGCCACGACCGTTTCGCCGTCCCCGTCCCGCTGCCGTGCGATGGCTTCGGCCTTCAACCGCAGCGACGTCCGCCCCTGCTTCAGCAAGTCCACATAAACGCTGAGCTCATCGCCGACGGCCATCTTGCCTGGAAACCGAACCGCGTCCGCCGCGACCAGCAGCGCTTTTCCCTTCGTCCGCCGCGACACGAACGACCCGCATGCCAAGCCCATCTGCCCCATCAGCCAGCCACCGAACACGCCGCCATAGGGGTTGGTGTCCGCGGGCATGGCGGTGACGCGGATCACCGCCTCTCGGCTCAAGCCAGCATCCCCAGCGGGTTTTCGACCAGGCGCTTGAATGCCTGCATCAGCTTTGCTCCCTCGGCCCCGTCGATGGCGCGGTGGTCGAAGCTGCCGCTGGCGCTCATCACGGTCGCGATCTGGAGCGAGTCGTTGACCACGTAGGGCCGCTTCTCGCCCGCGCCGACGGCCATGATCATGCCCTGCGGCGGGTTGATCACCGCGTCGAACTGCTTGGTCCCGAACATGCCGAGGTTGGAGATGCTGGCGGTGCCGCCCTGATATTCGTGCGGCTGGAGCTTGCCCTCCTTCGCGCGCCCGGCGAGGTCGATCATTTCCTTCGAAATGGTCGACAGGCTCTTGCTGTCGGCGCCGACGATGATCGGGGTGATGAGGCCGTCGGGGATCGCGACCGCGACCGAGATGTCGGCGCGGCTGTATTTGATCAGCTGGTCGCCGGCGAAGCTGACGTTGGCAGTCGGCACCTCGATCAGCGCGACGGCCAGCGCCTTGATCAGCAAATCGTTGACGCTGAGCTTCACGCCGCGGCTTTCGAGGCCCTTGTTGAGCTCGCTGCGCAGCTTGAGCAACGCGTCGAGCTGGATGTCGACCGTCAGATAATAATGCGGGATGGTCTGCTTGGACTCGGTCAGCCGCCGCGCGATCGTCTTGCGCATGTTCGAGAGCTTGACCGATTCATGCGGAATTTCGCTCGAGACCGGCTGAGCCGCAGGTTGCGGAGCCGCAGGTGCGGGAGCCTTGGCAGGCGCAGCGGTCTTGCCCGCCGCGGCATCGACGTCGGACCGCACGATCCGCCCTCCAGGGCCGCTGCCCTGAATGGAGGACAGGTCGATGTTCTGCGCCTGCGCCAGGCGGCGGGCGAGCGGGGAGGCCTTGACGCGGTCGCCGTCCGCGACCGCGGACTGATGCGGGTTGAGGATATATTCGCCGTCCTTGAAGCCGACCCGCGCGGCGCCGATCGGGCCCATGAACGGCACGCCGCTAAGCGTCAGCGCAGCCG
>NZ_WJSQ01000114.1 GCF_009720245.1 Sphingomonas segetis
GGCGTCGCCGAAGCGCGTCCAGGCCGCTGGCGGCACAACCGTCAGCGCCCGCGCAGCCGCCGCGCGAAGCGGCTTGGGCACCGCGGAAATCTTGCCCCACAGCTGCGAGGTCAGCAGGTAGCGGTTGTAGCCGCCGAACAACTCGTCGCCGCCGTCGCCCGAAAGCGACACGGTCACATGCTCGCGAGCGAGCGCGGACACCAGGTGCGTCGGGATCTGCGAGGAATCGGCGAACGGCTCGTCATAAATCTGCGGCAAATTCGGGATCACCGCACGCGCTTCGGCGGGAGTTACGTAGAGCTCGGTATGATCGGTGCCGAGGTGGCGCGCGATGGCTTGCGCGTGCTCCGCCTCGTTGAACCCGGCCTCGTGGAAGCCGATGGTGAACGTCTTGACCGGACGCGGCGAGAGCTTCTGCATCAGCGCGACGATGGTCGAGGAATCGATGCCCCCCGACAGGAAGGCGCCGAGCGGGACGTCGGCGATCATCTGCCGCGCGATTGCGGCCTCGAGCCTGTGCTCGAGCGCATCGATGGCTTCGTCGCCGCCGAGCTCGAGCGGGTTCGCGACGCCTGCCTCGGCCACTGCCGCGCCCGACCAATATTCCTCGATGACCGGCTCGGCAGTGCTGTCGGAAAACGTCAGGAAAGTGGCCGGGGGAAGCTTGCTGATTCCGCGATAGATGGAAAATGGCGCCGGGATGTAATCGTACCGGAGCAGCAAAGTCAGCGCGCCGCGGTCGATCTCGGGCCGGAACTGCGGATGCGCGACGAGCGCCTTGAGCTCCGAACCGAACAGGAACGGTCCCGACGCTTCCTGCCGTCCATAATAGAGCGGCTTCTCACCGAGCCGGTCGCGCGCGAGCGTCAGCGTCCGCTCTGCTCTGTCCCACAGCGCGAAGGCGAACATCCCCGTCGAGCGCTCGAGCGCGCCGCGAGCGCCCCAGGCGTCGATCGCCGCAAGCAGCGTTTCCGTGTCCGAATGGCCTCGCCAGCTGGGCGCGTCTCCTTCCGCTGTGAGCTCGTCGCGCATCTCGAGGTGATTGTAGATCTCGCCATTGTAGACGATCACATAACGTCCGCTTGGGCTCGTCATCGGCTGGTTGCCGGCGGGCGAGAGGTCCACGATGGCGAGGCGATTGTGCGCGAATGCAACCCGCGCCGGTTCATCCATCCACACTGCCGAATGGTCGGGCCCGCGATGCCGGATGCTTCGGCTCATCCGCGCAAGGGCCGCGGTGATGTCCCCGCTGCGCCGCCACTGACCGCCGACGAAACCTGCGATGCCGCACATCGGCGGCCTTGTGGCAGCAACGGCCGGCAAAGGCACGTTCTTCTTGACTTGCGCCTGCGAGGCTCCAGTCCAGCCTCGTCGTGGATGCTGGACAAGGGGCCGGAATGAAGCAGCGGATCAGCCGCGCCAGGAGGTACGTTACCGGTGGCGGCCTCGGTCCGTTTCTCGTCCGGTCGGTCGCGGGAAGCGGCGTCGTCCAGCTCGGCGGAATGATCGCGACCTTCCTCGTCGGCGTCCAGCTCGCGCGCGGGCTCGGTGTGACCGGCTACGGCTATTACGGAATCGCCATGGCAGTGATCACGCTCGCCATGATTCCCGGGACGTTCGGCATTCCCAAGCTGGTCACTCGCGAGGTCGCGGCCGCCCAGTCGCGCAATGAGCCGGCGCTGATTTTCGGCGTGCTTCGGTGGGCCGACCGGGTCTGCGGGCGGATTTCCGCACTGATCGCCGGCCTGATCGCAGTCGGCGGGTTGATTGCGTGGCGGAACGGTTCGCCGGTCGTGGGGCTGACGATCCTCTGCGGCGCGCCAATGGTCGCGCTCTTGCCGCTGGCGGCAATACGCGGCGCGGGCCTGAGGGGGCTCCACCGCGTTGTGCTGGGACAGCTCGCCAACGTCCTTTTTCGGCCACTCGCCATGGCAATCCTGCTTTTCGCGATTCTCGTCGCGGGCGTCGCGCTCGGAGCGCCGGCCGTAATGGCGCTCAACTCGATCATCGCGGCATTGGCGCTTCTGCTGACGCATCGATGGTTAACCCGCAGCTTGCCCACCGAGAAACCGACGCAACCGAGACTTGATTCACGCGGCTGGCTAGCGGCCTCGATCCCCATGGCGCTCGGCGACGCCGTGATGACGTTGCAGCGGCAGCTCGCGGTACTGCTGCTCGGGGTTCTTGCCGCCGCGGCCGAGGTCGGCTTGTTCCGCGCGTCCATCGCAACGGCCGCCGTTCTGACGGTACCGTTGACGGTCGTGAACATCGTCGTGCTGCCGATGTTCTCCCGATTGCATATCGAGCGGGATCAAGCACGGCTTCAGAAAGTCGTCACTGCAAGCGCGCTCATCCAGTTCGCGGGCGTGCTAGTCCTGTCGCTGCCGCTGCTGGTCGCCGCGGGGCCGCTGTTCGCGCTCGTGTTCGGGAACAGCTACGCGCCCGCGGCGGACACCATTCGCGTCCTCGCCGCGGGGGCAATCTTCGGCGCCGCGGTCGGCCCGAACGCCCCGCTGTTGAATATGACCGGCCACGAGCGGCGTGTGACGCGCGCCGTGGCCATCGCGCTCGTCATCAACATTGCTCTCGTTGCGATCCTCGCCCCGACGATGGGAAGCCTCGGAACGGCCATCAGCGTCGTTGCCGGTCAATGCTGCTGGAACGTGATCCTCTGGCAGGACGCCAGACGCAGGCTGTCAGTGGACACCTCGATACTGGGAGTATTTTTGCTACTGTCCATAGAGCCGACACGTCCGCAATAACGAGTGCCAGGCACGATATTGCGCCGTGTAGCCGGGCATCAGATCAGGCCGTCCCAGCTCCGCTCGACGAAGGGTGGCTCGGCAAGATAGCCGAAGCGCCGCGCCGCACCCTTTTCGTCCTCGAAGGCTCTGGAGACTTCCAGCTCCTGGCCTGCGCATTGGCTCCACCTGTCGAAGTAGCGCCGATTTGCGTCGAACGTCTTCTCCTGCGGCACCTTCGCCGCCAGACCGACCATGTCATAAATCACCGCGAGCGTCGAAACGGGCGAGCGGACATAGTCCTCGTAACGGACGACCTGGGCACGCCGCAGACCAGCCAAATCGCCAAGCATCAGCTCGTGGGCTCGCGACCAATGCCGCATCAGTTCGTGAAGCGGACGTCGGGCCCAACGCTGGGTTGCGAACGACACCGCGATGGGATGGCGCACCAGGAACACGAAAGAAGAGTTCGGGAAAAGCTCCTGGAAGAAGCGCGCGCGCGTTAAGGTCGGCGGCGATTTCTCGACAAGAACGGGTCGGCCGAGATCCCATTGCGCGCCCCACTGACGCAAAAGGCGGTCCCGCGAGTCACGTTCCATCGAGAGCGCTTCATCTTCGCACATGTGCGCCTGGGGGTGGAATGCAAACCGCCCCGGCCCGCCATGGTCGCGCGCGGTCGGCAACACGTTCTGGACGTGCTGGCCCTCATCCTCAGGGACGCCCGTACCGTGAAATCCCGATATGTCGTCATGCTCGCTGAGGTGCCGGTGCAGAATCGATGTCCCCGACCGGTGCAGACCGGAGACGAACAGGAAGTGCTTATCGTGGAGGTCGGGCGTGCAATCGAGTTCCCTGATCCTGCCCCGGTCGGGTCGCGCTCGGCGGCTCAATATTGAGCGAAAGAACGGCAAGTCAGCTCGTGCCATGACATGTTTTTCACCGATCGTCCGGAATCTCCAAACGTTCAAGTGCCATCGGGCGTTGCGGCGGCAGGCCAGCTAACCATTCAGAAATTCCCCTTCACCGACAGCGTGAAGATGGGGCCGACGAGCTGGTTGTGCTTCTCGACGAAGGCAATGGGAGTTCGGTCGCGGAAGCCTTCCCACACGGTGCGGTCGAGCAGGTGACGGCCGTTGAACACATTGTCGACCGACAGGCGCACGGTAGTCCCGAACACGTCCTTGTTCTCGACGTAGAATCCCGCGATCCACGGCAGGTCCTGGCTGCTGAAGACTTCGGTCAGATAGAAATAGCGCGAGTAATGCCGGTATTGGACATAGGCGCTCCAGGCGATCTGCGTGCCGGGAATATCGTGCCGCACCTGCGCGTTGAACCAGCGATCCTGGACCCCGGTGATCGCGCGCTTCTCGCCGGTAAGCGGGTCGCGCACGCGGGTGCGCTCCGCCCCAACCGTCAAATCCAGCTTCGCACCCTTCCAGCCAATCGGATCGAACAGCAAAGTGCTCGTGCTCTCGAAGCCGAGCCGGTCGGCGCTCGGAAGATTGCCGATTCCCTGCCCTTTCTCCCCGATCGGGATCACGTCGATGATGTCCTCGACGCGGTAATAATGGAGGTTCAGCCGCGTCTTGCCCCAGCGGCCAAGATCGTGGGCGAACTCGGTTTCGACTTCCCAGCTCTGCGGCGGAACGAGGTTGGGGTTGCCGGTGTCTTCGCGCTCCGAGTTCAGCTGCTGCTGCGAAATGAAGTCGTAAAAGTCGATCTGGCCGACGCGGCGACGGAGCTTCAGGCTGACGTCCCAACTCTTCGACGGATGCCAGCCGAAGTTGATCTCGCCCTTCGGCCGGAAGAATTTGCGCGCCGGCAGGTCGTCGCCGATGAGGTCCAGCCATGAAAGTTCGCCGCCGCCCGCCACCTGCAGGTCGAGGTTCGATGCGAGCGGCCGGCTCAGCGTCGCGATGCTTTCGTAGCGAACCTCGGTCACCTTGCCCGACCCTTCGGGGAACGGCACCTCGACGAACTCGCCATCATCTTCGAGGTCGAACAGCGCGCCCTTCTGGTCGAGCGAGTTGAACGCGCGCTCGAAGGTCAGCTGCCAATCGTTCTTGCCGGTCTTCCAGCGATATTCGCCGCGCCCGATCGTCTCGCGAAGCCGGGCATCGCGGCTGAAGCGGGTGCCGGCGTCGGGCGCGCCGCTTCCGAAGGTCGTGACGCTGGTGTCCACCTGCGGCGCATGTTCCCAATGCCGCAGCCCGATCAGCTTGAGCCGGCCAGGACCGGCAGCGAACTCATAGTCGCCGTTGACGTCGGCATAATAGCCGTTGAGCCTGGTGGTGATCGTGCGCGCGCTGGTCTCGCCGGTGATCGCCGCGACGCGGCGGTCTTTGCGGCTGCCGGGGTTCCAGTACGGCGTGTAGCTCAGGGTCAAATTACCCACTGACGAGCCGGGGCCGTCGAGCCCGAACTTGCCCTGAAAGTTGGCGCGGTCATATTCCGAATGGTAGATTTCACGGCGCGTTTCGATCAGCGCGCCGTTGCGGTCGTAGATCCAGATCGGCCCGCCGAACGCGCCGCGCCCGGGCTGATTCTCCACCGACAACGTATAGTCGACCGGACCGGTCTTGCCGGAGTAGCTGAGCAGCCCCGCCAGGAACTCCGGTTTCGCGTAATGCGCACGGAAGCTCGGGTTCCACTCGAACTGCCCGGACGATTTTGTCGTCTCCTTGATGATGACGTTCGCCACCTGGCCTTGGAGCCCGGCGATTCCGAGGCTGGCCGCCTCGACGATCTCGATTCGCTCGACGCTGTCGGCGGGTGCGCGCTGGAGCTGGACGATGGCGCCGCCGGATTTGTTGGCGATCCGCTCGCCGTTGATCAGCACGTTCTCCGATGCCTGGCCGAGGCCACGCTGGGTCTCGTCCGTGCTGCGGATGGTGAAGCTCGGTACCTGGACGAGCATGTCGTAAGCGGTCTTGGGCGCGAACCGCGCGAAGTCGGCCGCGACATAGATGCGCTTGGCGGCTACCGGCGTCGCCTGCGGAGCGGGCGCGACCGCAGGATCGCTCGACGGCGCCGTCGTCTGCGCCACCGCTTGCACGGGCGCGATGACCGCAGCGCCGCCAAGAAGCCACCCTCGCACGAGCATCAACCACTCCCCTGGTACGCACGCACAAGCTCGTGCTACAATTGTAGCGTGCTACATTTGTAGCGTAAGCGCAACCCCCTTTTCGATGAAACGGCGCGGCTTGCCTGCAACAGGATGGTTGCTAGTGCTGGAGCGATGTCGATCGATCCTGTTGCCCTCGCCTCGGCTCTGATCCGCTGCCCCAGCGTGACGCCGGCGAGCGGCGAAGTGTTCGACCTCCTTGAAGCCGAGTTGAAGCCGCTCGGCTTCACGGTCGATCGCTGGGTGATGGGCGAGCCGCCCGACGGCCCGACCGAGAACATGGTCGCGATGCGCGGCGAAGGGTCCCCGCACTTCGGCTTCGCCGGCCATCTCGACGTCGTCCCCGCCGGCGAAGGCTGGAACAGCGATCCATACGGTGCGGAGGTCCAGAACGGGATCCTCGTCGGCCGCGGCGCCAACGACATGAAGAGCGCGATCGCCGCGTTCGTCGCCGCCATTTCGCGAGTCGACCGGTCAGCAGGCACCGTTTCGCTCTTCATCACCGGCGACGAGGAGGGCTATTCCACTTACGGCACGCCGCGCATCATCGACTGGTTGAACGAGCGGCAGATCCGCCCCGACATGATCCTGATCGGGGAGCCGACCTCGGTCGACCGGCTCGGCGACACGGTTAAGATCGGCCGCCGCGGATCGGTCAACATGTGGATTGAGGTGCCCGGCATTCAGGGTCACGTCGCCTACCCGCACCGCGGGAAGAACCCGATCGGCCCCCTCGCCCGCGTGATCGCCGCGCTCGATTCCCTCCAGCTCGACGACGGCACCGAGCAATTCCCGCCGTCCAATCTCGAGTTCACCGGCATCGACACGCCGACTCACGCAAGCAACGTCATCCCCGGCTCGGCGACGGCGCAGCTCAACATTCGCTTCAACAATCTCCACCGCGGTGCTGACCTGGTGAGGCTGGTCGAGGAAATCGCCGAGCGCGAAGCGCCCGGAGCCAAGGTGAAGGCGCGCATTTCCGGCGAAGCGTTCCTGACGCCGCCCGGACAGCTCTACGACGTGGTCGTCGCCGCGATCGAGGACGAGACCGGCATCGCGCCCGAGCTGTCGACCAGCGGCGGCACGTCCGATGGCCGCTTCCTGATCAAGCTCTGCCCGGTCGTCGATTTCGGGCTGCCCAACGCGACCATGCACAAGGTGGGGGAGTGCGCATCGGTGGAGGATATCCGCGCTCTCTCCCGGATTTACGAGCGCATCGTTCGCAAGGTGTTCGCCTAAGCCACCGACTTGTCGGCGCGTCGGCCGCTGGCCGTCCAGGCGAGAAACTCCTCCTCGAACATCGCCGGCGCAAAGATGAAGCCCTGGACCGTGTCGCAGCCCATGGCGCGAAGGATGTCGGCCTGCGCGACGGTCTCGACCGCTTCCGCCACCACTTCGCAACCTACGCCCCGGATCAGCTGGATCAGCGCCTGGACGATCACTCGCGCTTTCTCGTCGTTCTCGATATCGACGATGAACGAGGGATCGAGCTTCACCCTGTCGAGCGGCATCGTGCGCAATCGCGCGATGTTCGAATAGCCGGTGCCGAAATCGTCGATTGCGATGCGCGCGCCCTGCGCCCGCAGCCCGGCAATGTCTTCGAGAATCGCTTCGCTGACCTGCATCGCCGCGCTCTCGGTGAACTCGAGCTCGATCATCGACAGCGGCACTTCGGCGTCCGCAAAGGTCTGCCGGAGCCTGAACAGGAAGTCGGGCCGTTCGACCTGGCGCGGGCTGATGTTGAACGACAGTCGGTCCCCAAATCCGCTCGCGCGCCACGCACTGAGGGTGCCCGCGACTTCCGACACGACCCATTCGCCAATCTCGGCGATGAGCCCGGTCCGCTCCGCCACGGGGATGAAACTTGCCGGAAAGCGCATGCCGTCGCGTGGGTGATTCCAGCGGAGCAGCGCCTCGGCGCCACACAACTCGCCGGTCACGAGGCTCATCTGCGGCTGGAAGGCGAGCACGAACTCGTCGCGCTGGAGCGCTTCAGTCAGCGCCTTCTCGGTATCGATCTGCTCCTGATGCTCGGCCGCGAGCGTGGCGTTGAACTGCCAGTACTGCCCGCCGCCCGCCGACTTGGCGCGGTACATCGCGATGTCCGCCGCGCGCATCAGCGATTCGACGCTGGTGCCATGGTCGGGCGCGACGGCGAGGCCGACCGATGCGCCGATGTCGATGCTGTGCGAGCTGAGCTCGAACGATTCGGAGATCGCGGCGACGATCCGGCGGGCGATCCGCTCGATCTCGGCGACGGACACGATCTCCGGGAAGAAGATAGTGAATTCGTCCCCGGCGAGGCGTGCCACCAGCGGCCGCGACCGGGCACTGCCGTCGAACTCGGCGTTGACGACGACGCGCAGCCGGTTGGCCACCATGATCAGCAGCTGGTCGCCGCGGGCATGGCCGAGGCTGTCGTTGACCATCTTGAATCGGTCGAGGTCGACGAACAGCATTGCCGCGCTCGTGCCCTCGGCGGCTTCGCCGAGAAGCTTGTCGGCTTCCGAGCGGAAATGGAGGCGGTTCGGAAGTGACGTGACGGGATCGTACATGCCGAGCGCGTGCGCATTGGCGATGGAGGACCGCACTTCGGTGAAGAGCGCGTCGACCGCGGCGGCGAGCTTGGGCATGGTGCGGCGAACCGAATCCGGCGCGGGTGAAACCAGGTCGCCGTCCTCCACGGCAAGCAGCCGATCGCCGAGAGCCGCGAGGGCGCGGGCGCTTTCGCTGTTGGGCCGCTCCGACGCAACGTAGCTGATCAGCAGGCAGAAGGCGCCGGCGACGACAGCCGCCACGATCTTCTCGTCGAACTCGGTCAGATAGAGAAGCGCGATCAGCGAGAAGACGAAGGAGGCGAAGCCGGCAATGCACGACAGGATCGCGTTGCTGATCTTCTGGGCCGTGCCTGCTTTCATCTCGGTATGCGCCTCGCGCGACGGGCATGCCCGCCCACGCTCAGGCGTTACCGGCGCAGGGTTAAGAAAGCGTCAGCGCGCCCGGGGCTTGCGAAGGACGATGTAGAGGCTCCCGCCGCCGCCGTGACGCAGGTGCGCGCCGCGAACGGCTGCGATCTCCCCCGCATGCCGCGACGCCGCCAGCCAGTCGTGAACCGCCGCGCGAATGGCGCCGCGCCGGACCG
>NZ_WJSQ01000115.1 GCF_009720245.1 Sphingomonas segetis
AAGATTTCCGCGNTGCCCAAGCCGCTTCGCGCGGCGGCTGCGCGGGCGCTGACGGTTGTGCCGCCAGCGGCCTGGACGCGCTTCGGCGACGCCGCGGGCGGGATGTTGCCGAGGCTCGCGCGCGTGAACCGGCTCGGCGACAAGGTGCACAAGGGGGCGCCGCTGCTCCACAGCGGGTCCGTCGCCGACCTCTATGGCGGGATGATCTCGCTGTGGCGCGATCCCGAAGCGGTCGTCATCGGCGCCATCGAGCCGCCGTCGCAGGCGACGGGGCTTGTGCCGCGGCTCGAAGGCCTGAGCGGGATCGAACGGATGATGGCGCTCGACATGCTCGGCTACCTGCCTGGCGACATCCTGGCGAAGGTCGACCGCGCGGCGATGGCGGTATCGCTGGAGACGCGCGTGCCGTTCCTCGATCATCATGTCGTCGAGTTCGCCTGGCGACTGCCGTTCGGCCTCAAGATCCGCGGCGGCGAGACCAAGTGGATCCTTCGCCAGCTACTCTACCGCCATGTGCCGAAAGCGCTGGTCGAGCGCCCGAAGATGGGTTTCGGGGTGCCGGTTGGGGATTGGCTTCGCGGGCAGCTGCGCGACTGGGCCGAGGCCTTGCTCGACGAGCGGCGGCTGCGCAGCGAGGGATTTTTCCGGCCCGAGCCGATCCGGCAAATGTGGAAGACGCATCTAAGCGGACAGATGGACGAACAGTATCGGCTGTGGGGCGTTCTCATGTTTCAGAGCTGGCTTGAAGCGAACGCCGGCGCTTCCGTCTCGCCGGCGGCGGCAGTCCTCGCGAGCGCCTCCTGAGCCTGCCGGAGAAGGGAAGTTCGGAATATCCGATGAGCGAAGCGTCCGTCCATTTCTGGACCGCGTCCGACGGCGTGGATCTCGCCTGGCATGAGGTGGGCGAGGGCAGGCCCGTGGTCCTGCTCCACGGCCTGTTTTCCGACGCGGCGATGAACTGGATCAAGTTCGGCCATGCGGCGCGGATCGCCTCCGAGGGGTTCCGGGTGATCATGCCCGACCTTCGCGCGCACGGGCAGAGCGGCAGGCCCCACGGAGAGGCATATTATCCGCACGGCATTCTCGCGCGCGACCTGCGCGAGCTGGTTGCACGGCTCGAGCTTACGGAGTTCGACCTCGGCGGCTTCTCGCTCGGGGCCCGAACGACCGTCGAGGCGGTCGGCGAGGGGATGCGTCCGCGGCGCGCGGTGCTCGGCGGCGCGGGTCTCGAGGGGCTGCGCAACTGGAAGCGGCGCAAGAATTTCTTCGTCGAGGCGATCGCCTTGTTCGACACAGTCCAGCGCGGCGACCCGCACTGGCTCTCGATTCAGTTCATGAAGAGCCAGAAGGTGGATCGCATCGCATCCGCCCAGTTGCTCGAGAGCTTCGAGGACGCGTTCATCGAACGGCTCCAGGCGTTCACCATGCCGACGCTCGTCGTGTGCGGGAGCGAGGACGACGACAACGGTTCGGCCGAGGAGCTTGCAAATGTCCTCCCGCACGCGGTCTTCGAGGAAGTCCCGGGCACGCATATGAGCTCGGTCACCAAGCCGGAGCTCGGCGAAGCGATCGCGAAGTTTCTCGCGCCGCGTTGACTCGCTGGCGCGCAGCTTTCACTTCTGAACCATCCGAAATCGATGGAGAGGGGTTTCCGATGAGATTTGTTGCGTCCGTATCGCTCATCGCGCTCGCGGCGGCCGGTTGCGCGGCCAATCCACCAGCAACCGGGTCACATCCTCCTGGCAGTGCCGGTGCGATCGCCGACAGCGTGCAAGCTGCTACTGCGCCTGAGGACGCTGCTGCCAATGCGCTGCCGTTCCCGCTGACTCCGGAAGGCGCGCAGCAATTCATCGCCGCGGCGGAAGCGGACCTCGGCGATTTCAGCGTGATCGGCGCCAAGGCGGCGTGGGTGAACGCGACCTACATCACCGACGATACCGATGCGCTCAGCGCCTATTTCGGGACCATCGGGACCGAGAAGGGCGTCAAATACGCGTCGCAGGCGGCGCGCTACGCCGCGGTGCAGGGGCTCGACCCCGACACGGCGCGCAAGCTGAACATCTTGCGCGGTGCGCTGGTCCTCGCAGCACCGACGACGCCGGGAGCCGCTGCGGAGCTGAACGAAATCGCGACCCGGCTCCAGTCGACCTACGGCAAGGGCCGGGCGACCCTCGACGGCAGGCCGATCACCGGCGACGTCGCCGAGGAGAAGATGGGCACGCTGCGCGATCCGGCGAAGCTCAAGGAGGTGTGGACCAGCTGGCACAACAATGTCGGCCGTCCGATGCGGGCCGATTATGCAAAGATGGTCGGCATCGCGAATCAGGGCGCGAAGGAACTCGGCTACGACGACACCGGCGCCATGTGGCGCTCGCAGTACGACATGAGCCCGGAAGAATTTTCGGCGATGTACGACCGGCTGTGGAATGAGATGAAGCCGCTCTACGACCAGCTCCACTGCTACACCCGGACTAAGCTCAACCAGAAATACGGCAATTCAGTCCAGCCTGCGACGGGCCCGATCCGATCGGACTTGCTCGGCAACATGTGGGCGCAGGAATGGGGCAATATTTACGACATCGTCGCTCCCAAGGGCGCGGGCGATATCGGGTACGACCTCACCGGCCTGCTCGAGAAGAAGGGCTATACGCCGGTCGAGATGGTGAAGGCCGGCGACCGCTTTTACACGTCGCTCGGCTTCGCACCGCTGCCGGATAGCTTCTGGGAGAAGTCGCAGATCACGCGACCGCGCGACCGCGAGGTCATTTGCCACGCGTCGGCATGGGACGTCGACAATCTGAACGACCTTCGCATCAAGATGTGCACGCACGTCAACGCCGACGACTTCGTGACCATCCACCACGAGCTCGGCCACAATTTCTACCAGCGCGCGTACAACCAGCAGCCGTACCTCTACAAGAACGGCGCCAACGACGGCTTCCACGAGGCAATCGGCGACTTCATCGCACTTTCGGTCACGCCGGAATATCTGGTTCAGATCGGACTGCTCGACCGCAACAAGGTTCCCAGCGCCGACAAGGATGTCGGCCTCCTTCTCCGCCAGGCGATGGACAAGGTCGGCTTCCTTCCGTTCGGCCTGATGGTCGACAAGTGGCGGTGGGGCGTGTTCGATGGATCGATCCCGACCGGCGGGTATGAAAAGGGCTGGAACGACCTTCGTCTCGAGTACCAGGGGATTGTTCCGCCGGTACCGCGCACAGAGGCGGATTTCGACCCCGGCGCCAAATATCACGTCCCGGCGAACACGCCGTACGCGCGCTACTTCCTCGCCCGAATCCTTCAGTTCCAGTTCTACAAGGCGGCTTGCGACATGGCCGGATGGAAGGGGCCGCTGCACCGCTGCAGCTTCTACGGCAATAAGGAAGTCGGTCAGCGGCTGAAGCAGATGCTCGAAATGGGCGCCTCGCATCCGTGGCCCGACGCGCTTCAGGCGTTCACCGGCAGCCGGGAAATGTCCGGCAAGCCGATGCTCGAATATTTCGCGCCGCTCCAGGCGTGGCTGGAAGTGCAGAACCGCGGCAAGCAGTGCGGCTGGTGAGCTGACGAAAGACGGGGCGCCCGGAGGCGCCCCTTGATGCTGTCGACGAGAAAGCCGCTTAGGCTGTCGTTTTCCCGGTTTCCTTCAGCGTCATCGCTTCCTCGGCGATGTCGGACTGGGTCTTGCGGGCGCCGCGCCGGCGGGGGCTGGCGATGAAGCTTTCCGTGGTGGTGTCCTCGGCGGTTCCGAAGTCGCCGCTGCCTGAGCTCGATCCATCGCGCCACTCGCTGATCTGGTCGGACAGGTTGCCGATCTGATCGCTGATCTGGTTGCGGCGCGACCACAGGAAGACGCCAGCGGCAACCGCGCCGCCAACCGCCGCGGCGGCCGCAAGCGGGTTCTCGCGGGCGCGGTTGGTCAGCCCGGTATACTGGTTGTGGCCTTCGGGGTTGTTGTTGCGGCCGCGATTGCCGCCGCGGTTCCCGCCACGATTGCCGCCTCGATTGTTGGTCGCCATGTCATGCTACTCCTCTATTGGAACTCTCCCACGACAACGCCCGGGACGACGGCGCGTTTCCGGCGAGCGGCGAGGAGAGGCGAGGCAGCGCCCAGTGCCGGATCGTTACGCCGTCGCCAATTGGTCGAGCATGTGCTCGGCGCTCGACGCGCGATATTCGCCCGGCGCCTCGACATTGAGCTGCTCGACGACGCCGTCCTCGACAATCATCGAATAGCGCTGCGAGCGCTTGCCCATGCCGAACTTGCCGGCATCCATGCCGAGCCCGGTCGCTTCGGCGAACTCGCCGTTGCCGTCAGCAAGCATGGTGATATCCGCGCTCCCGTCGCGCTGGTTCCAGGCGGCCATCACGAACGGGTCGTTGACGGAGATGCAGGCGATCTCGTCGACGCCCTTGCCTTTCAGCTCGCTCGCCTTGTCGACGTAAGAGGGCAGATGACGCGCGGAGCAGGTCGGCGTGAAGGCGCCGGGAACCGCGAACAAAGCGACCCTCTTACCCTTGAAGAAGTCGCTCGTGGTTGTCGGTTGCGGGCCTTCGGCAGCAGCGATTGTGATTGGTACGTCGGGAAGTCGGTCGCCCACCTGGATCGTCATCGAATGTCTCCTTCGCGTCAGTCGAAACGGCAGATAGGCCCGCCACATGCCGCCCTCAAGCCTTGCCCGCCGCGCGGCTGCGTCCCATTGTCACTACGATGTCCGAACAGCCGAACTTCCTGTCCGGCAAGCTGCTGCTGGCGATGCCGGGAATGGCGGACCCGCGCTTCGAGCGCGCGGTCATCGCGATGTGCGTGCACGATGAGAACGGCGCGATCGGCATCGGCATCGGCCACAAGCGCGCCGGGATAAGCTTCCGCGGGCTGCTTCGCCAGCTCGACATCGAACCGGGGGAGGCGCCCGATTGCGCAGTGCACCATGGCGGTCCGGTCGAGCCGGGTCGCGGATTCATCCTGCATTCCACCGACTGGGGCGGGCAGGACAGCGTTCAGGTCAACGGCGACAAAGGCGAGGTCTTCGCGATGACCGGGACCGTCGACGTGCTGAAGGCGATCGCCACCGGGAAGGGCCCATCGCGCTGGATCGCCGCGCTGGGCTACGCCGGCTGGGGTGAACGGCAGCTCGAGGAAGAGATGACCCGGCACGGCTGGTTCGCCGCGCGCTCGGGCTCGAAGATCCTGTTCGACACCCCGACCGACGAGCGCTGGGCAGCCGCGTTCAAGGCCGAGGGGATAGACCCGCGCCTGCTCGCGAGCGAGACCGGCGCGGCTTAAGCGTCGGCCAGCTCGCCAAGCTCCTCGATCATCGGTCCCAGCCATTGGCGATAAGGCTCGGCCGAACCGATGCTGTCGCGGTTGATCGGCCGCCGGACCTGCTCGCTGCTCGGCGTCGCCACCGCCTCGGTCGAGAGGTGGAAATCGAGGCACGCCGCTTCGAATTCAAGCCCGAGGAACCCGAGAATCCGCCGTGTCTGCGCCTCGACGTCGTCCACCAGTTCCTCGTAGCGCACCTTGAAAATCCCGCCCGGCGCCGCGGCGTCGACGGCATCCACCAACCGGACGTAGTCGCGGTAGAAGCGGGCAATGCTCCGCTGGTCGTTAGATGCGGCATGGCCCTCGGCGAACATCATCTTGAAGTTGGACCAGCAGCAGTCCAGCGCATCACGGCGAAGGTCGATGATTCGCGCGTTCGGAAGCATCAGCCGGATAAGCCCGACGCGCGACCAATTGTAATTGAGCTTGTCGACGAACCGCGGCTTGTCCGAGGTGCGGTAATCCTGCGAGCGCCCGACGTAATTCGCGCCCAACGTAGTCAACTCTTGAGCGCTCAGCGAGGCGATCCGGTCCTCGTAGCTGCGCCCGCTTTCGTGCCGGAGCCGCTCGTCGAGGCGCGGCATGATCGGAAGCTCGCCGGCGGCCTCAATCAACGAATGGCGGTTGAGGATTCGCTCGAGCAAGGTCGTACCGGATCTCGGCATTCCGATGATGAAGATCGGCGAATCATCGGGGTGCCCGCCGTTCCCGCGATCCGCGAAGCGTTGCGGGCTGAACGCGCGGATCAGCTCGTCGACCTTAGCGCTTTCGGCCGACGGATCGGACGGATGGCCGCGCGCTCGCAACTTTTTGCCCTGCGCTATGTGGCGGAATGCACCGGCGTAGTCGGCCCGCCGGTCGGCAACGGTCCCGAGCGCAATGTGCAGCGCTCCGCCATCGTCTGGATTATCCGCTACGCTCGGGACGGCGTGCTCCATCGCCTCGACATCCGCTTCGCTTATGTCGGACGGGAAGAAGTTCGCGAGGCCCCACCAGGCCGCTCCGCTGTTGGGGTTTAGGGCGATCGCGCGGCGAAATGCCGCTGTCGCTTCATTCTTCCGCCCAAGCATGCGCAAGTGTTGCGCATAGACGATCCACATCTCCAGTTCGCGGGGATCGAGTTCGAGCACGCGCCGGTAGATCTTGACTGCACCCTCATGGTCGTTTGCCTCGGCATGGAGCTGCCCGAGATTTCGAAGAACGGTGAGATTGTCCGGTTTGCGCGAAAGCACGCCCTCGACGATTCGGATCGCCTCGCGGAGCCTTCCCTGGTTGGTCAGGCACTTGGCGAACAGCATGATTGCGCGGAGGAATTTCGGAGCCCGCTCGAGCACCGCGCCAAGCCGTTGTTCCGCACGTTCGAGGTGCCAGGCGTCGATATCGAGTTCGGCGGCCATGGTGAGCGCCAGGAGATTGTCGGGATGCCTGAGAAGGAATCCTTCGAGCATTGCACGCGAATCCGCGGCCCGGCCCTCATTGCCCGCGACAGCCGCGGCGTCGAGCTCGCGGATGGCAAAGCTGGCCTTGATCGCCGACAGCTCCGCTTGTTCCGCTTCGTCGTGCTTTCCGAGACGCCGCAACGCTGCGGCCGCAAGCTGAAGAGCACGCGGCTCGGGGCCGGAACGAAGCAGCGTTTGCGCCTGCTGGAGCGCGACGCCCGGATGCTCCGCGAGGAGCTTTTGGCCGTTCGCCAGTCCCTCCTCGAAGCTCCCGCCACGGGTCTGAACGGACGCATTGCCGCTCTTAGTCACATGAGATTCCTCGAATATCGCTTCGCGCGCTAGTAGACGAAACATCCGGAGCGGCAACCGGGGAGCACATATAAAGGATTCTTTATATTTGCCTTGGCGCGGCTCTGCCTCTAAGGCGGCGGCGCGCTTCTGATGGCGCTTTGCATCAATAAATCCGGAGACCTCGACGTGGCGACGCAGGCTGAAACCCGTTTCAACGACTTTGTCGTGAAGGACCTCGGCCTTGCCGATTTCGGCCGCAAGGAGATCGAGATTGCCGAGACCGAGATGCCCGGCCTGATGGCGCTGCGCGAGGAGTTCGGCGCGTCCCAGCCGCTCAAGGGCGCGCGGATCACCGGATCGCTGCACATGACCATCCAGACCGCGGTGCTGATCGAGACCCTGATCGAGCTCGGCGCCGAAGTCCGCTGGGCGAGCTGCAACATCTTTTCGACCCAGGACCATGCCGCGGCCGCCATCGCCGCTCGCGGCATTCCGGTGTTCGCGATCAAGGGTGAGACGCTCGAGGATTACTGGAACTACGTGGTCCGCATCTTCGACTGGGGGCAGGACACGACCTGCAACCTCATCCTCGACGACGGCGGTGACGCGACGATGTTCGCGCTGTGGGGCTATCGCGTGGAGAAGGGCGAAGAGCTGTTCACACCGTCGAACGAGGAAGAGGAAATTTTCGTCGCGACGCTCAAGCGCTTCCTCGCGGAGCGGCCCGGCTACCTCACCAGGACAGTCGAGACCATCAAGGGCGTGTCGGAAGAGACGACGACCGGCGTTCACCGGCTCTACGATCTCGCCAAGCAGGGCAAGCTCCCGTTCCCGGCGATCAACGTCAACGACAGCGTCACCAAGTCCAAGTTCGACAACCTTTACGGCTGCAAGGAGTCGCTGGTCGACGCCATCCGCCGCGCGACCGACGTGATGCTGGCCGGCAAGGTCGCGTGCGTCGCCGGCTACGGCGATGTCGGCAAGGGGTCCGCAGCCTCGCTACGCAACGGCGGCGCGCGCGTGCTGGTGACCGAGGTCGATCCGATTTGCGCGCTTCAGGCGGCGATGGAAGGATATGAGGTGGTGACGATGGAGGAGGCGACGAAACGCGCCGACATCTTCGTCACCGCGACCGGCAACATGGACGTCATCACGCTCGACCATATGCGGGCGATGAAGAACATGGCGATCGTGTGCAACATCGGCCACTTCGACAGCGAGATCCAGATTGGCGCGCTGGCCAACATGAAGTGGACGGAGATCAAGCCGCAGGTCGACGAGGTCGAGTTCCCGGACGGCAAGAAGATCATCGTGCTGGCCAAGGGGCGCCTGGTGAACCTCGGCTGCGCGACCGGCCATCCGAGTTTCGTGATGAGCTCGAGCTTCACCAACCAGGTGCTCGCCCAGATCGAGCTGTGGACCGGCGCGGACAAGTACAAGAACGACGTCTACGTGCTCCCGAAGCACCTCGACGAGAAGGTCGCCCGGCTCCACCTCGACAAGCTCGGCGTGAAGCTGACGGCGCTCAGCGACAGGCAGGCCGCCTATATCGGCGTGCCGCCGCAGGGGCCCTTCAAGCCGGATCATTATCGCTACTGATATTCCACCGGGCGACGGTTGTGTTCGACCAACGGCTAATGTCGGCCAAGCGACTCAAGCTGAATGTTGCATTAATGCTACATTACACGGGATTCATTAGCCCGCTCTAAGCCCTTCTGTTGCCACGGTTCTAACCTTCGGTAAGGGGTTCCCATACCTTTGGAGGGGAATCCTTAACATGCGTCTTTCGTCATCCGCTTCCCGCTTTTCGCTATCCGCGTCCGTGATTGCGTTTGGCGCGGCATGGGCCAGCCCGGCTCTCGCGCAGGCCCCGGCACCCGCGCCGGTCCCGGAGAGCTGCGCGAACATCGCCGACGCGGCCGCGAAGCAGGCGTGTGCCGACG
>NZ_WJSQ01000116.1 GCF_009720245.1 Sphingomonas segetis
GCCGCCGAGCTCGCGCGCACGCCGCGCGACGACACCGGCACGGGCGACGACCCGCTCGGTGAGGTCGTGCCCAGCGGCCACGGTCTGGACGCGGACGCCGGGGACTATCTGCAGGACTGAGCCGAAAGTCCCGTCGCGCAGCGATAGGAGACATTAAAAACCCCGCCGGAGCGATCCGGCGGGGTTTCTTTTCGTGTGGGGCAGCTGGTTAGCAGCGGCCGCCGTGCATTGCATTTTCGGTACAGTTGGCGGCCGAACCCACGTCGGCGCCGACGCCGCGCACGGTATTGCACGCGGCGACTGCGAGACACAGGCCGGCCAACGCAACCGCCACCAGCTTCTGAACCATTTTGTCGTTCCCTCCGATTGAAGTCCGGAACGACAATGAATCATTCGGTGGCTGTCTGTCTACTGAACCGTCAGCAGTTACCGCCGTTCATCGCGTTCTCGGTGCAGTTCGCGACCGAGTTGACGTCGCTGGCCGCGCCGCGGACGGTGTTGCAGGCGGCCACGGCAAGCGCCAGGCCGAGGATGATCACAGTCGTTGCCTTATGGAGCATTGTTGTTCTCCCTTCTAACGGGGCTGGGTAACGCCGGGGTCGCAGGAACGGCTCCATTGCGCTAGCGTTATTTTTGAAGAAGGCGCAGCGGAGTGACAGATGCGCAAAGCGGGGCTGCTTGCATTGCTGGTTCTTGCCGGATGCGTGAGCAATCATCCTGGCGTCCGGCCGCTTCGCCCGCTCGAGATTGCGACCGCGCCCTATCAGCCGCTCGCGACCACGAACCTCACCGGCACGCTGATGTACGAAGGCGGCTGTTTGCTGTTCCGCGGCGAGGAGAGCGGGACTTTGTTCCTGCCGGTTTTCCCCGCGGGAAGCAGCTTCAATGGGAATGCCTTGCTGTTCCATCTCCCCGGAAAAGGCGACCAGTGGCTCGCCGTCGCGCAGGAGCTTTTGATCTACGGCCACCCGATCGAATGGCAGGCGCTCGGCAGTTCCCTGTACGAGCCGATGCTGCGTCAGTGCGGCGCTTATGCGCCGTTTTTCGTGGCGAACGTCCGGCCGGCTAACTAGACCGCGACCGCCGCTTTGATGTGCGGGTGCGGGTCGTAGTTTTCGAAGACGAAATCCTCCGGTTCGTATTCGAACAGCGATTGTCCGCGGTCCTTGATGACGATGCGCGGCAGCGGGCGCGGCTCGCGCGTCAGCTGCAGCCGGGCCTGATCGAGATGGTTCGAGTAGAGATGGCAGTCGCCGCCGGTCCAAACGAACAGTCCCGGCTCGAGCCCGCACTCGCGCGCGAGCATGTGGGTCAGCAGCGCGTAAGAGGCGATGTTGAACGGCACGCCGAGGAAGACGTCGGCGCTGCGCTGGTAGAGCTGGAGGTTCAGGCGCCCCGCCGAGACCTGGGTCTGGAACAAGCAATGGCACGGCGCGAGCGCCATTTTCGCAATTTCGCCCGGGTTCCAGGCGGTGACGATCTGCCGGCGCGAACAGGGATCTCGGCGGATGAGATCGACGAGATTTTCGATCTGGTCGAAGTGTCGACCGTCCGCCGTCTCCCAGTCGCGCCACTGCTTGCCGTAAACGGGGCCGAGGTCGCCGCGGTCGTCGGCCCATTCGTCCCAGATGCTGACATTGTGCTCGTTGAGCCAGCGGACGTTGGTGTCGCCGCGCAGGAACCACAGCAGTTCGACGATGATCGACCTGAGGTGGAGCTTCTTGGTCGTCAGCAGCGGAAATCCGTCGGCGAGGTCGAAGCGCATTTGTGCGCCGAACCAGGACAGGGTTCCGGTGCCCGTCCGGTCCTGCTGCTCGACCCCGCGGTCGAGGATCAGCTGCATGAGGTCGAGGTATTGCCGCATATGGCTACCCTAATCGGGCCCGCGGCAAACCGGAAGCGCGGAGGGGCGCAAGCGCCCCTCCGCCGAGGTCAGAAGTTGATGGCGGCCGACAGAAAGACCTGGCGCGGATTGCCGTAATAGGCGGTGAGCACGCCGGTTTTGCCGAGCGTCGGGACAGGAAGGCCGTTGGTGCCGAGAAGGAATTCGCCGGTGAACGGGTTCTGCGCCAGGAAATTATAGCCGGCGACGATGTACTTCTTGTTGAGCAGGTTCTTGCCGTGGAGCCCGACCTCGTAGCGATTTCCCGCCGAGCGCCAGATCAGGTTCGCATCCCAAAGCGCAAAGCCGCCCTGGTCTAGGCCCGGAATCGCAGTTTCGAACTGCTGGCTCTTGCTCCGGTACGAGATCGTGCTGTTGAGGTCGAGGCGACCATCCGCGAGCGGCGTCTGGTAGTCGAGCGAGCCGCTCATCGTCCACTTGGGCGTGTTCTGGATCTTGCGGAAGTCGGCCACGTCGACGGGCCCCTGACCGGGGATATTTGTGATGAAGTGCAGGTACTTGGCGTCCAGATAGCCAAGCGTCCCAGCGAGATTCAGCCGGTCGCCCGGAGTCGCGAAGTCTTCCGCGAGGCGGGCGTTTGCCTCGACCTCGACTCCGCGGAAGCGCGCCTTGCCGGCATTCGTGGTCACGCCGCAGAAGGTCGCGACTCCGTTGACGACGCAGCCCTCGGAACCGGGCACCTGGACGTCCTTGTACTCGGCATCGAAGATCGCGGTGGCGAGCTGAAGCCGGCGGTCGAAGAGCGACGCCTTCCAGCCGATCTCATAGCTGTCGACCTTCTCCGGGTCGAACGCCATGAAGTCGTAAATGTCGTCGGGCGACTGGCTCGGCGCCTGCGTGCTGAGCGCCCGCGGGTCGAAGCCGCCGCCTTTGAAGCCCTTCGAATAGCTGATGTAGAGATTGTGATTGGGCGTCGGCTTAAAGTTCACCGACAGCCGCGGGGTCAGGGCCTTGTCCTTGCGGCTGCCTTCGAAGTCGGAGGTTGCAGCGCCGACCTGGACACCGGTCGCATCGAACGGATCGGATCCGCCGAGCTCGGGTGAGCCGCCGAGAATCAGGTTGCGCCTGAACACGCGGGCGTGGCGGCGGTCGCTGGTGTAGCGCAAGCCCGCCGATGCTGCCCACTGGTCGCTGAAATTGTAGGTGAGATCGGTGAACGCGGCCCAGGTCTTGGTCTTCACGTCGCCGACCGTTGCCGCGGTGAGGCCCGGAAGGATCGTCGGCAGCGAAGTGTAGAGGCGGACGTCGAAAATGTCGAAGGCGCTGGCGTTCAAATAATAGAGACCGGCGACGCCCTGCAGCGGGCCCTTGTCGGCAACCAGCTGAAATTCCTGGCTAAACTGGTGGTTCTTGTAGATCGCGGGGACATCGACATCGACCGCCGGGGTCGCGTCGAAGTCGATCGGCGTGTCGCTGCGGTCCTTCCGGTAGGCGGTGATGGTGCGGAACTGCAGCCAGTCGTTGAGCCCGATCTCGCCGTGAAGGGCAACGCCGCCCGAGCGGACCCGCTGCTCGGGGTCGTTGAGGCCGCCCTCCGAATCGAAGACGTTGCTGAGCGGCAGTTCGCCGGTGACGAGATTCGGAATCAGGCGGTGCCCGCCGCGCGGGTTGCTGTTGTCCCAGGAGTAGTCGCCCGACAGGCGGAAGAAGACGTCCGGGGCTGGCTCAAGCTCGACCGTGCCCCGCGCTGCCCAGACGTTCTTGTTGTAGTTGCGGTCGCCCGTTGTGAGGTTTCGGCCGAACCCCGTGTTGCTGAGTCGGGCGATTGCCGCCCCGACGCGCAGGCCTTGCGTCAACGGCGTCGAGACCTGCGCGATCGCATCGAACTGGCCGTGGGTGCCGACATTGGTGCGCACCATCGCATGCGGCCCGTCGGTGCGGATGCGGCGAGTCACATATTTGATGGCGCCGCCGATGGTGTTGCGGCCGTAGAGCGTGCCCTGCGGCCCGCGCAGGACCTCGATCCGTTCGACGTCATAGATATCGAGCACGGCGGCCTGCGGACGGTTGAGATAAACGTCGTCGAGATAGAGGCCGACTCCCTGCTCGAATCCCGCGACCGGATCCTGCTGGCCGATTCCGCGGATGAACGGGGTGAGCGTGCTGTTGGTACCGCGCGAAACTTCCAGCGTGACATTGGGCGTGGTGTCGGCGACGTCCGTCAGGTCGAGTGCGCCCTGCCGATTGAGCTGTTCGCCCGAATAAGCAGTAACCGCGACGGGTACATTGAGCAGAAGCTCGTTGCGGCGGCGCGCCGTGACGACGATCTCCTGGCTGCTCGCCTCGGCGGCAACAGCCTGGGTCTGCTGGTTGTTCGTCGGCTGCTGGTCGGTGCCCGGATTCTCCTGCGCAAATGCTGGAGTCGTGACGAGCGCCGCAGCGGCGACGGTGCCGAGCAAAGCGGCGCCTGCGAAAGTGACGCGCATTTCCCTGTTCTCCCCAAGGCGTGCGACTCCCTTGCCGCCGCCGTCCGCTACCCGTCTAGTGAAAGTTGAACCATCTTTCAACTTGCGAATGATCAGGCTAGAAAGCTATCGCGGACTCATGGGGGCAAGCGTGGCAGACGAACTGCAGACCAGTGCTGCAAGCGCCGGAAAAGCGCCGCGAACCGCCCGCGGCGAGCGCACCCTGCGCAAAATCCTCGATGCCGCGCGCGACGAGTTCGGCGACCGCGGGTTCGCCGACAGCTCGATCGTCGGCATCACCCAGCGCGCCGGCGTCGCGCTCGGCACCTTCTATACCTATTTCGACTCGAAAGAGGCGCTGTTCCAGGCCCTCGTCCGCGACATGTCGGCGCAGGTGCGCGACCATGTCGCTCCGGTGCTCAAGGAGTCCGCGGACATGATCGACGGCGAGGCCCGCGCGCTCGAATCCTTTCTTTGTTTCGCCCGCGAGCACCGTGACGTCTACCGGATCATCGATGAGGCCGAGTTCGTCGACCCGCGCGCGTATCGCGAACATTATGAAACCACGGCGAACCGCATCGCGGGGCGGCTCGCCGGCGGCCGGAAGAGCGGAGAGGTCGACGGCGGCTACTCGGACGAAGAGCTGGAAATCCTGGCCTGGGCGCTGATGGGCGCCAACGTCTTCCTCGGGCTGCGCTTCGCGGTGTGGTCGAGCACCGATCCGAAGCGCGTCGCCGATGCAATGAACAGGCTGCTGCGCTCGGGCCTCGCGACATGAGCGAGAAAGCGCGCTACCGCGATTGCCGTTTCACCGTCGCCGATGGGCTGCAGCTTCACTACCGCGACTATCCAGGATCGGCCGGCAGGCCGCCGCTGCTGTGCCTTCACGGCCTGACGCGCAATTCCCGCGATTTCGCCGAGCTGGCCGAGCTTCATTCGCCCGGCCGACGCGTGCTCGCGCTCGATTTCCGCGGGCGCGGGCTGAGCGATCATGACCCGCTTCCGGCGCGCTATCTGCCGCTGACATACGCCGGCGACGTGCTCCAGCTGCTCGATGAGCTGGCGATCGATCAAGCGGTGTTCGTCGGCACATCCCTCGGAGGGCTGGTGACGATGCTCATCGCGGCGATGGCGCCGCAGCGCATCGCTGCCTCGATCCTCAACGATGTCGGGCCCGAGCTTACGGAAGCGGGGCTCGACCGGATCAAATCCTATGTCGGCAACGGCGCGCAGTTCCGGAGCTGGGACGAGGCCGCCGAGGCGATTGCCATCAACAACCGCCACATCCCCGCCAGCTACAATCACGCCGACTGGGTCAAGATGGCGCGGCGCGTGTGCCGCGAGGAGGACGGCTCAGTCGTCTTCGACTACGACATGGCGATAGCGCTGCCGTTCGAGACGCAGGGGCCGGCGCCGGCGGTCGACATGTGGCCGCTGTTCGAAGCATTGGGCCAGAAGCCGCTGCTGGTCGTGCGCGGAGAGCGCAGCGACCTGCTTGGTGCCGCTGTGCTCGCCAAGATGCACCATGCCGTGCGGGCCATGAAATCGGTCACCGTGCCCGGCGTCGGCCACGCGCCGATGCTCAACGAGCCCGAAGCGGTCGCCGCGATCGATTCTTTCCTGGAAGAGCTGGACTAGGAGGCGAGGCGCTGGGGCCGCGGCTGGCCCGAGGCTTTCGCGAGGACCGCGGCGGGGTCGGCGAACAGATTGTGCAGGACCATCTGGTCGAGGCCCATGTAGAGCGGCAGCGTGTTCCTGAGCAGCACCGATGAGCCGCGCATCGCGGTAAGATCCCGCAGCAGGCCCTCGCGCAGCGCCAGATAGTCCGGCCATCCGGCCTCGTCAGCCTCATGCTGCGCCCACACCGCCGCCCAATCCTTGACGAAATCGTCGATCCGCTTGAGCACCGGTCCAAGCAGCGGATGCGGAACTGCGTGCTGCGAGAGATAGGCGACATGGGCGCGGATTTCCCACGGCGACATCACGCCTGGGCTGTTGACGCGCTCATACGACAGATCGTCGATGGGCGTCGTCCCCGGCCTGACGAATTCCTCCTCCGCATCGCCGCGCTCGCCCGCTTCGATCAGCTGGCGCAGACGCCCGCCGGCAACGGTATCGAGCACGAGGTGGATGCGCTGGTCCGTCCCGCCGTTATGCACGCCGTGCACACGGAAGGAGTCGAACACCCAGCATTCGCCGGCACCCATATGGACGGTCTCGCCGCCGCAGGTGAACTTCACGCCGGGGTTGGTGATGACCGGAATGTGGATCCGCCAGTGGGTGCGCCAGTAATAATGGCTGTCGACGTGCTGCGGCACGTCCGCGCCAGCGCCGAGCCCCATCAGCCGGCTGCGCCCCCACACCGCGCCGATCGAGGCCATGACCTCCATGATGTAGGGGCATGCGAGCAGCTGTTCGGTTGGTCCCATCATTCCCTTGAGGTCGTCGGTCGGCTGGCCGCCGGGCGTGATCAGCCGCACCGCCTCGTTGCCGACATAGCCGGTCGGGTGCGGCACCCAGGCGGATTCGGGCAGCGCACGCACTTCGCGTTCGAGCGTCTCCGCGTCGAAGCGGATCGGCAGTTTCACGAGCGGGCGGACGAGCTCCATTGCGGGCACGAATAGTCCAGCGAG
The DNA here is from genome assembly GCF_009720245.1 of Sphingomonas segetis. Lineage (GTDB taxonomy): Bacteria > Pseudomonadota > Alphaproteobacteria > Sphingomonadales > Sphingomonadaceae > Sphingomicrobium > Sphingomicrobium segetis. Next base: position 6,942 of record NZ_WJSQ01000116.1, read on the forward strand.
GCCCCGCCGCCAAATGGAAAGCCGCCGCGCGCCGGAGCGGGGCGCTCGCGCGACCGCTCGCTCAACAAGCGGTGAGTCCGCGTGTTTGTTCAGCGGAAGGACGAGCCATGAGCACGAACAAGGAGCTGACGAAGGACAAGGTCGGGTCTGACGACCTCGAGTGGAACCCCGACATCGGCCAGTCGAAAGGCGCCTTCGCGACCGGCGATGACCCCGAGGAGATCGCAGGCGAGAATACGGTCGTCGGCGACGTTCAGAACGATTCGACGCGCGGCGACGGAGTCCCGCAGGAAGACCGCGCCCGCACGAACAAGTGAGCGGATAAGAAAAAGGGCGGCCCCCAATGGGACCGCCCATTCCTTTTGCACCCCGGCGCAGGGGTCCAGGATCGCACGTGGATCCCGGCATGCGCCGGGATAACTTTACGCAGCCCTTGCGGGCTGCCCGGTTACTTCAGCTCGACGGTGCCGCCGGCGTCCTCGATCTGCTTCTTGATCTTCTCGGCCTCGTCCTTGCCGATGCCTTCCTTGACCGGCTTGGGAGCGCCTTCGACCAGCGCCTTCGCCTCGCCGAGGCCAAGACCGGTGATCGCGCGAACCTCCTTGATCACGTTGATCTTCTTGCCGCCGTCGCCGGTCAGGATGACGTCGAACTCGGTCTTCTCTTCGGCAGCCGGGGCAGCCGGGCCGGCAGCGGCCGGGGCGGCAGCAACCGCGGCGGCGGCCGAAACGCCCCACTTCTCCTCGAGCGCCTTGGCGAGATCCGCCGCCTCGAGAACGGTCAGTTCGGAAAGCTGGTCGACCAGCGCATTGATGTCAGCCATTTGATACTCCCTGGTGGGGCCAAGCCCCGGATTGTCGTGCGTTGATGAAAAAGGTGTCGCTTATGCGGCTTCCTTGGCCGCGTAAGCGCTGAAGATCCGTGCCAGCTGGGCCCCCGGTTCGCTGACCGTGCGGGCGATCTTGGTCGCGGGCGCCTGGATGAGGCCCACGATGGTCGCGCGCAGCTGGTCGAGCGAGGGAAGCTCGGCAAGCGCCTTGATCCCGTTCACGTCGAGGACCGTGTCGCCCATCGCTCCGCCGACGATCTCGAACTTGTCGTGAGTCTTGGCGAAATCGACGGCCACCTTGGCGGCCGCGACGGGGTCTCCGGACGTGGCAAGCGCGGTCGGGCCCTTGAGCAGGTCGCCGATCGGCTTGTAGCGCGTTTCCTCGAGCGCAATCAGGGCAAGGCTGTTCTTCGCAACTTTGAACTGGGCGCCGGCGTCGCGCATCTTCAGGCGCAGGTCCGTAGACTGTGCGACCGTGAGACCGTGGTTGCGCGTGATGACCACCACGCTGGTCTCGGTGAAGACCCGCTTCAGCTCGTCGACCAGATCGGCTTTTTGCGATCGATCCATGCCAACTCCGTGTTTCGGCCGAAGCGAGCCTCGGCCGAGGTTCAACAAAAGCCCAGGCGAGCCTGAGCACTCGATGTCCGTCGGGTTGGGATCGGCGGCGCTGCGCAAAATCGCTTGGCAACGCACGACGGAACGGCGAGCGCTCCGAATGATTCCTGTCCCCGTCTAGGCCGCAGATTAAGGGGCAAGCCCCGGCAGCTGTCTCGGACGGCTGCCCCGGATCACTCCGGAGCGAAGGCGCGCCTATAGCGCAATCGGCTGCGGGATCAAGCCTGTGGCGCGCGGGAAGCTGGCTCCAGCCACGAACGAAAAGAGGCCCGGATGAGCTGGCGCTCGCCCGGGCCTCCTCGCTCCCCTGTTCGAAGCGAGTAAGCGGTACCTAGAGCCCGCGCTCTCCGCGCTCGACCGGAGCCGGCGGCGGAGGCGGCGGCGGCGCCGGACAGACGCTCGTCGCCAGGATCACCGATCCGTCGGGGCAGGTCTGAGTCGCCGGAGCCGCAGGAGGCGGCGGCGGAGGCGGCGGGGG
>NZ_WJSQ01000117.1 GCF_009720245.1 Sphingomonas segetis
GCATCCTGCCCGCGGCGCCGCGCGCGGCGCGCCACGGCGTAAGGTCGCTCTCGGTCCGCACGCGCCCGCTCTCGCCGCCCAGCGCCCAACTGAGCCCGTCCTCGAAACGGAAGGCGATGGCGTCGCTCAGGCCGCCGTCGCGGTAACGCTGCAGCATCACCCCCTGTCCGCGCGCAAGCTCGGGAAGCTCCGCAAGCGGGAAGACCACCATCTTGCGGTTCTCGCCGACGACGGCGACGGTATCGGCGGCTTCGGGAACAGGCCGCACGATCGCCACGCTGGCGCCCGAGCGGAGATTGACCAGTTGCTTGCCCTTCCGGGTCTCCGCCAGCGTGGCATCGGCGGTGGCGAGGAACCCGCGGCCATCGGACGACGCGAGGAGCAGTTTTGTTTCGGGGCGGACGACGAGGAGCTGAACGATGTCCACGTCCGCGTCCAGGTCGATGAACAACCTCACCGGCTCACCGAAGCCGCGCGCGCTCGGCAGCTTGTCGCCCGCGAGCGTGTAAACGCGTCCGTTCGAGGCGAATAGCGCGAGCTTGTCGGTCGTCTGCGCATGGAAGTGGATGAACGGCCCGTCCCCTTCGCGCCATTTGAGGTCGGAGACCTGATCGAGCGCGAGATGCCCCTTCATCGCGCGGATCCAGCCGCGCTGCGACAGGATGACGGTGATCGGCTCCTTCTCGATCATCGCCGACCAGTCGATCTCGCGCGGCGCCGCGCTTTCCTCGACCCGGGTGCGGCGTTCGTCGCCGAACTTGTCCTTGAGCGACTGCAGGTCCCGCTTCATCCGCGTACGCTGCCGCGCGGGGCTCTCGACCAGCTTCGCGAGGTCGTCGCGTTCCTTCGCCAAGGCGGTGCGCTCGCGGCCGATCTCCATCTCCTCGAGCCGGCGAAGCGACCGCAGGCGCATGTTGAGGATCGCCTCGGTCTGGCGGTCCGATAGCGAGAATTCGGCCATCATCGCCGTCTTGGGCTCATCCTCGGTGCGGATGATCTCGATCACGCGGTCGAGGTTGAGGAAGGCGACCAGGAATCCGTCGAGAAGCTCGATCCGCTCGTCGATCTTGCCGATCCGCACCTGGCTGCGGCGGACCAGCACCTCGAACTGGAAGGCGAGCCACGCGGCAAGCGTTTCCTTGAGGCTCATGACACCCGGCGTCCTCGTCGCGTCGAGCACGTTGAGGTTAAGCGGGAAGCGGATCTCGAGGTCCGTGAGCCGGTAGAGGCTCTCGAGCAGCAGGTCGGGGTCGACGGTTCGCGCGCGCGGCTCGACAATCAGCCGCACCTGCTCGTCGCTTTCGTCCCGCACGTCGGCGAGGATCGGCAGCTTCTTGTCGGCGATAAGCTGCGCGATCTGCTCGATCAGCTTGGCCTTGGGTACGCCATACGGGATTTCGCTTACCAGCAGGTGCCAGCCCCCGCCCTTCTCCTTCTCCACGTCCACCTTCGCCCGAAGCCGGAACGCGCCCCGACCGCTCACATAGGCTCGGGCAATCGTGTCCTCGTCGTCGACGAGCACGCCGCCGGTCGGGAAATCCGGGCCCTTTACATGCTCGAGCAGGGAGCGGTCCTCGACCTTCGGCTCGTCGATCAGGTGCATCGCCGCATCGATCAGCTCGCCGAGGTTGTGCGGCGGGATCGAGGTCGCCATGCCCACAGCGATACCGCTGGCGCCGTTGGCAAGCAGGTTCGGGAACAGGCCGGGAAAGACCTCCGGCTCCTCTTCCTCGCCGTTGTATGTCGGGCGGAAATCGACCGTGCCCTCGTCGAGCCCGGCCATGAGCTGCATCGCGATCGGCGTCAGCCGCGCCTCGGTGTAGCGGTACGCGGCGGCATTATCCCCGTCGATGTTGCCGAAATTGCCCTGGCCGTCGACCAGCGGGTAGCGAAGCGCGAAATCCTGCGCGAGGCGGACCATCGCGTCGTAGACCGACTGGTCGCCGTGCGGGTGATATTTGCCGATCACGTCGCCGACGACGCGCGCCGACTTCTTGTAGGCGCCGGCGGGGTCGAGCCGCAGCAGCCGCATCGCCCACAGCAGGCGGCGGTGGACCGGCTTCAGCCCGTCGCGGACGTCGGGCAGCGACCGCGCGGTGATCGTCGAGAGCGCATAGACCAGATAGCGCTCCGACAGCGCTGAAGCGAAGGGGGTGTCGATGACGGAAGCAAGATCGGAATCGGCCATGCCGCTGCCTAGCAACGGCGGCGGCGGCCCGCCACCGCCTGTGCATCACTGAGCGGCGATCGGCACCGGTTGCGGCCACCCGCCCGCCGCGTCCTCGAGCGCGCGCTGCATCTCGGCAAGCAGCCATTCGCGGAAGCGCTTCACCTTGGGCACCATGCGCCGCTCGCTCGGATAGATCAGCCAATAGGCCCAGCCGCGGGTCGACACGCGATCCGGGAACGGCACGCGCAGCCGCCCGGCGGCCACGTCGCCCTTCCACAAAAGGGGCGTCAGCAGCGCGAAACCCTGACCGGCCATCGCCGCGTGGCCTTCGTCGGCCTGACTGTCGAGCCGCACGCCGGGACGGCGAAAGATCCCGTCGTCGGCGGGCGCGCCATTGTCGGCGAACCACTGCAGCCACCAGTCGTCGCTCGGGTTGATTCGGTTCCGGTGCAGGAGGTCGTCCGGCTCGAGCTTGCGGCCGAGTTCACGCTCGACGGAAGCGACGCATTCGGGGCTGGCCATCGGCGTGAAGCTCGACTTGAACAGCTCGTGGTGATCGAGCCCTTCCCAGTCGCCGCGGCCGGCGCGGATCGCGACATCGGCGTCGCCGGACCGCAGGTCCACGACCTCGTTGCTGGCGGACATCCTGACGGCAAGCTCGGGATGGTCGATCTGGAAAGCGCCCAGCCGCCAAGCGAGCCAGGTGTTGGCGAACGTTTGCGTGGTGGTGATGGTGAGGAGCGACTCGTCCTCCTCGCGGTGGGTCGCGAAGGCCGCCTCGATGGTATCGAACGCGTTCGATAATGACGGAAGCAGGCGGGCGCCGAGCGGTGTCAACCGGACCCGCCCCTTTTCACGCACGAACAACGGCGCGCCCATGCGCTCCTCAAGGCTCTTCACCTGATAGGAGACGGCCGCCTGGGTCATCCCGAGCTCGGCTGCGGCAGCGGTGAAATTCTCGGTGCGCGCGGCGGCTTCGAAAGCCCGGATCGCCGCCAGTGGAGGTAGCCGCCTCATCGGTTCAGTTCATAAGCTGGATTTATGGGGTCTGTCGAGCGTTTGATTGGCGCAACGAGCGCCTGAATCATACATAGGCCTCAAGCCGCCGGCGACGGAAAACTCCCTCCCCTCAGCCCCTCGCCGGCGGCCGTCAGACAGAAAGGGACGACTGCCATGACTTATGGCCACAGCATCCGTGTGTTCGTTGAGAACGGCCCCGCCGAGCAGGTCGCGAAGATCGACGCGGGGCGCTCGACGGCCCGGGCATGGCGCGCGCTCGACGAGGCCCGCCGGCTCGAGCTCATCGAACGGGCCCTCAGCCCCGCCAACGATGTCATCGACAGCTTCCCGCTTGCGCTTTGACGCCTCGGGACAAGACGAAAGGAAGGTATCATGATGGACGAGCTTTTCGACCGCCAGTATCAGGCCGGACGCGAGCATCTCAACGCCGGGATCGGCGCCGGGTTCAGGACTCTCCGCCGGGCGATCGGCAATACATTCGATGTCCTCTATCGGATCGAATATGACGCGCCCTGGGCGACCAGGGCACGGCGCGCCCGGTCGCATTGACCGGAGGCGGAGGAGCGCGGCCGGGCACGCAGCCGCGCTCCTTGCCTTTGGTCAATTTTCCGTGTCGAAACCGCCGTTTAACCAATAAATTCAGCTGTTTGTGGAATCGCCCGGTTGCGCTTCGCGGCTTCGCGCCTAGGTTCCCTCCTCGCCGAATCACCGGGGTGCGGGGAGTTTTTGTGATCGTTAAGCCGTTTCTTTCGCGCGTCAGCAGCGCGGCCATTGCCATTGCCATCCTCACCGGCAGCGCTCCCGCGTTCGCCGCGACCGCGCCGTCTGTCGCGACCGCTCAAAAGTCCGCGGTCAACGGCTGGGGGGTGCCGCTGACCGACGTCACGCCGGATTCCTCGATCAAGTACGGCACCCTGCCCAACGGCATGAAATATGCGATCATGCACAACGCGACGCCCAAGGGCACGGCGTCGGTTCGCCTGCGCTTCGAGTTCGGATCGATCGCGGAGACCGACAACGAGCGTGGCCTCGCGCACTTCATAGAGCACATGGCCTTCAACGGCAGCACCCACGTCCCCGAAGGCGACATGGTCAAGATCCTCGAGCGGCAGGGGCTCGAGTTCGGGCCCGACACCAACGCCGTGACCAGCTTCGACTCGACGACCTACATGCTCGACCTGCCCAAGGCCGACGCCGAGCACATCGACACCGCAATGTTCCTGTTCCGCGAGGTCGCGAGCGAGCTGAAGCTCGATCCTGCAGCAGTCGATCGCGAGCGCGGCGTCATTCTTGGAGAGAAGCGGGCGCGGGACAATTTCCAATACCATCAGGTCGTCGACATGCTCGGCTTCCAGATCCCCCGCACGCCTTATCCCGAGCGACTTCCGATCGGCGTCGATTCGGTGCTCAAGAGCGCGTCTGCCGACACCATCCGCAGCCTCTACCAGCGCTATTACCGGCCGGAGAACGCGACCCTGGTCTTCGTCGGCGACGCCGACCCTGCCATCGTCGAAGGCAAGATCAGGAAGACCTTCGCCGACTGGAAGGACGCCAGCGCGGCGGGCGCGCCCCTGCCGCGCGGCAAGGTCGACCTCGCGCGTCCCGCCGCGTTCGACACGTTCGTCGATCCCGCGGTGGCCACGACCGTCAACTACACGATCGCGCGTCCGTGGGAGGACCCGGCGGACACACTCGCCGAACGCAAGCGCAAGATCGCCGAGGGGGTCGCGACCGCGATGTTCAACCGGCGGCTGCAGAAGCTCGTGAACACACCGGGCTCGCCGCTCCTCGGCGGCGGCATGGGCACGGACGAGGAGCGCGATGCGGCGCTGATGACCAGCGTCGTGCTCGCCGCCAAGGACGGCGCGTGGAAGGATGCGCTGACCGCCGCCGAGCAGGAAGTCCGCCGAGCACTCGAGCACGGCTTCACCGCTTCCGAGCTCAAGACGCAAATCGCCGACATGACGGGCGCGCTGCACGCGGCGGCCGATCAGGCGGACACGCGGACGAACAAGTCGCTTGCGAACACCATCCTCGGCGTCGTCGGCCGCGACCGGTTCGTGACCACGCCCAAGTTCAAGGCCGCGGAGTTCGACGCCGTTGCCAAGACCCTGACGCCGGAAAAGGTGAACGCCGCTTTCCGCGAGCTGTGGAAAGGCAGCGCGCCGCTCGTGCACGTCAGCGCGAAGCAGGACATCCCCACGCAGCAACTCGCCGCCGCGTTCGATGCGAGCCGCGCGGTCGCCGTCGCCGCGCCCCAGGCAAGCGAAGCGCAGGCTTTCGCTTATGACAGCTTCGGCCCGGCCGGCACGGTCGCCTCCGACACGCGCGTGGCGGACCTCGGCGTCAGGACCGTGCGCTTCGCCAACAATGTCCGGCTCAACATCAAGAAGACCGACTTCGAAGCCGGCAAGGTGCGCTTCATCGTGCGCCTCGGCAGCGGCATCCTCGACCTTCCCAAGAGCGAGCCCGGACTCGCTCCGATGCTCACCATCACCTCGGCGACCGCGGCCGTGAAGAAGCATTCGCTCGACGAGCTCAAGGACCTGCTCGCGGGCAAGGTGATCACCGTCGGCACCAAGGTCCAGGATGACGCCTTCGTCGCGAGCGGCGCCACCACGCCGCAGGATCTCGCGCTGCAAATGAAGGTCAGCGCGGCCTATCTGCTCGACCCGGGCTTCCGCCCCGAGGCGGCAGGCCAGTGGGCCAACGCGGTCCCGGTGATCGAAAAGCAGGTCGAAGCGCAGCCCGAAGCGGTTGCCGGCGTGCGCCTGCCGATCCTGCTCGCCAGCGGCGATCAGCGTTTCGGAATGCCGAAAGCCGCCGTACTCTCGAAGCGCACGTTCGATGAGGCCAAGGCGGCACTCGCTCCGGTGATCGCGTCCGCACCGATCGAGATCACCATCGTCGGCGATGTCGACGAGAATGCCGCGATCGCCGCGGTGGCTTCGACGTTCGGCGCGCTGCCCGCACGCAAGCTCGACGATGCCGTCGACCCTGCCGTCGCCAAAGCCTCGTTCCGCGCGGACCGCAGCCCGATCGTGCTCACCCACGACGGCCCGGAGGACAAGGCGATGGTCGAGGCGGTGTGGCCCACCACCGACGATTCGAACTTCCGCGAAGTCGTCGGGGTCGGGCTGCTCAAGGACGTGCTCGACCTGATGCTGACCGACAGCGTCCGCGAGAAGCTCGGCGACAGCTATGGCGTCAGCCTGTCGAGCAACATGTCCGACACCTTCAAGGGCTTCGGCTATCTTTCTGCTGCCGCGGTCGTCGCTCCCGACAAAGCGGACGAGGTCGACAAGGCGATCGCCGAAGCCGCGGCCTCGCTTCGCGACAAGCCGGTCAGCGCCGACCTCCTCGCCAGGGCCAGGAACCCCGAGCTCGAGAAGGCGGACCGCCTGATGCGCGACAACGGCTATTGGCTCGGCACGCTTCAGAAGGCGCAGAGCGAGCCCGAGCGGCTCGACCGCATCCGTCAGCACAAGGCCCTGCTCCAGTCGATCACCCCGGCGGACATCCAGAAGCTGGCGCAGAAATATCTCGAGCCGGCGACGGTCCAGAAGGTGCGGATCGTCAGCAGCAAGCTCGCGACCACGGCGTCGAACTAGCAGCTTTGCGTGAAGGGCGCGGTCCGGCGGGCCGCGCTCCCATTCTTCGACTGCGCCGGTTGTGTGGGCGCCGCCGGGCGAAGGGTGTTAGCGCTTCCGTCTTTCGGGCGGAGGCGCCGTTGAACCGGCCAGCGGCAATCGCGATTTCGTCTGCCGTGCTGCTCGCGACCTCGGCCGATGCCGGCCCGGACATGGCGCCGAGTCTCGTCTTCCGCGACTGCCGCGACTGTCCCGAGATGGTCGTGATTCCCGCCGGGGACCGCCGCCGATGAAGCTCGACGCCTTCGCATCGGGCGGGGTCGGATTCGACGTCGCGCGAGACCTTCCCCGCTGAGATTGGCTCGCCTATAGCCGCGGCTCCCCAATTCAATCGGAGTGGTCCCCCCGAACATGGCTCGCCGCCGCCAAATCTATGAGGGCAAGGCCAAGATCCTCTACGAGGGTCCCGAGCCTGGCACGCTCATCCAGTATTTCAAGGACGACGCGACCGCGTTCAACGCGCAGAAGCGCGGCACGATCAGCGGCAAGGGCGTGATCAACAACCGCATTTCGGAGCACATCTTCACCGCGCTCGGGACGATCGGCGTGCCGACCCATTTCATCCGGCGCCTCAACATGCGCGAGCAGCTGATCCGCCAGGTCGAGATCATCCCGATTGAAGTGGTCGTGCGCAACGTCGCCGCCGGCTCGCTCTCGAAGCGGCTCGGGATCGAGGAAGGCACCCAGCTGCCCCGGACGATCATCGAATATTATTACAAGGACGACGCGCTCGGCGATCCGATGATCGCGGACGAGCATATCGCCTGCTTCGGCTGGGCGACCCAGGAAGAAATGAACGACATCGCCGACATGGCGATCCGGGTGAACGACTTCCTGTCGGGCATGTTCGCGGCGATCGGCATCCGGGTGATCGACTTCAAGCTCGAGTTCGGGCGCGTGTGGGACGGCGACTACGCCCGGGTGATCCTGGCGGACGAGATCAGCCCCGACGGCTGCCGGCTGTGGGACATGAAAACCAACCAGAAGCTCGACAAGGACCGCTTCCGCCAGGACCTCGGCGGCGTCGAGGAAGCCTATCAGGAGGTCGCGCGCCGGCTCGGCCTGCTCCAGCCCGACGAGGATTCCGCGGTGCTCGACTTCGACACCCACCGCAAGAAGCGGGGAAAGTAGGTTATTTCACACGAAGGCACGAAGCAGGAAGGAAGGCACTAAGGGGGTGGCGGAGAATGAGGAGCTTGCGCGAATTGCAATCGATTGCGGTTTGCACCTGCACAAGCAACTCGGCCCCGGTTTGCTCAAGTCCGCTTATGAGGCATTGTTAGCTGAGCGGCTGCGCCGCGAGGGGTGTGAGGTCGAGCGTCAGAAGCTTCTTCCGATAGAATTCGAAGGCATAAGGCTTGAAGAAGCTTACCGCGTGGACCTGCTGGTCGGTGGCACTCTCATCGAAATCAAGTCGGTCGAGCGGCTCTCTGCTGTGCACTGCAAACAATTGCTAACCTACATCAGACTCGCGCAGCAGCCCGTAGGGCTGCTCATGAACTTCGGAGGGGAAACGTTCCGCGAAGGCCTGCGGAGAATCGTGAAAGGCCCAGCCAACATCCTCCCATTCTCTAAAGAGCGGAAAGACTAGCTTCTGATCCTTCGTGGCTTCCTTTCTTCTTCGTGCCTTCGTGTGAACCAAATACCTCCTCGTCCGGCGGCGAACTGAGTGAATTCGATCAACCGCGCCCGTGTCGTCACCCTCAACGCCGCACTCGGCCCGCTCGACTACCGTGTGCCGGACGGCATGCATGTCGAGCCCGGCTCAATCGTCGTCGCGCCGCTCGGGCCGCGTCAGCTGCTCGGCGTGGCCTGGGAGTCGGAGCGGCTGCCGACCAACGAAGTTCCGGACGCGCGGCTTCGGCCGCTCGCGGGCGTGGTCGACGTGCGGCCGATCGC